>JBGUED010000464.1:1026-2580 GCA_041821525.1 Candidatus Aminicenantaceae bacterium
CGGACCACTCGGATCTCGGGTTGGTTGATGAGCAAACTGCGAATCCGGAGCTGCCGGCGCAGGAGGGGCCAGAATTCAAAATTGAGCTTGAGCGATTCCAACCTCATGAAAATCTCATCTTCACCGAGCTTACCTTCCGACTCGATCTGCTCTCGACTGCGGCGGTCCGAGATCGCAACCTGTTCGATATCGAAGCCAGATACAGATGAGAACAAACCGGCCTTGATGCTCCCGATCTCTACCCTTCGGGACAACCGTTTTGCCATTGCTGATTCGATCATATCCACATCGACCGTCAACCAAACGACCACTGCCAAGACCAGCACGACGCCGAGCAAAATGGCAGCGGATATCCAGGCAATCTTAAATATTTTTTTTACAGACAAAATCGTTCCTCCTCTCTACTCTTCCATAACATACGATAATTCCAGGTGATTGTGCACAGGCTTTCATCCGGCCGTCGTTTTTTTATTTTTGAATTGTTCTCTTTTTGACTCCACTCACGGCGCCCTCAATAAGACGCACAGCGGCTTGGCGTGAAATATGTTCGGGATCACGGGGCCCGTAGGGTGTAGAGGCAATGCCGATAGCTGCGGTCTTGGGATACGTGAACATCAGCTCTATACAGGCCGCGAGCTCCTGGCTGGTGGGGCCATTGGGAGCGGTCAGGTTGTGTCCCCTCACCTCCTCCGGTGCCAGGACATCCATGTCCACATGGATGTAGATCAGATCGGCCAGTACACTGAGGCGGTCCATCTGAGTGCGAACATTGGGCGTAAGATGCCGGATGTCGTCCGTGGAGAGAATCTCGAGCTTCAGGCGGTCGATGAGTTCCATTTCCCGTGGATCCGTGTCCCTGACATCCGCCAGTAGGATGTAGCTGGGGGGCAGCGGTGGATCCAAACCAGCCGCGATCCGGTTGTTAGGATTGAAGAGACCGGCGGCAAGGGATACATCCATCCCCCCATACATCCCGCTCAGGGTGGTCTCCGGAGTGTTGATGTCGGCATGCGCATCAAAATACACCAGGGCGATCCTGTGGGGCACATAGGCGGCCAGATGATAGACCTCCTCTTCCTGGCCCGGACCCATGTGCTGCAGCCCCCCCAATATACCCGACAGGTCCGCACAGCTCCCGAGGAGTCCGATGACAAGGTTCTCGTTTTTTCTGTTGGATGAGATCAGGTCAGCCAGGTGCCGGCTGATGAGGGCGCTGCGGGCCCATCCCCTGTATGCCTCCTCCTCCCTTGTCAGGGAAAATGACTCATTTTTCACAATCTCACATCCAAGGGACTCGAGATTTCCCAGCAATCCCTCTTCGAGGATGCTTTCAGAAGCTCCAAAGGGATTCCTGGCTACAACGACCTTGACCTTCTCCCCCTCTCGATACTCCTGATCATAGCTCAGCACAGGGAACAACAACAAAATGCAGGGCAGGAGAATCCTAAGGCTTTTTGTCATCTTCTTATCCATTTTTCTGTATGTCTTTCATTTTCGTTTTTTTATTCCCTTGATCGCACCTTCGACCAGCGTGTTGGCAGCCCTCAGAGAGGC
>JBGUED010000465.1:0-2571 GCA_041821525.1 Candidatus Aminicenantaceae bacterium
CTACCTGCGCTATGCCATCAACATCCCGCGGGATGAGATCATGGATGCCCACAGCGAGGCCAAACAGCGCCTTCTTGCGGAGGTCTTGAGGCGGTCAGGGCAGAAATTGGACAAGGGTGTGTTCACGATAGGCTTTGCCCGGCGGGCCACTCCCTACAAGCGGGCCGACCTGATCTTTTCGGACCTGGAGCGCCTTAGGGCTATCGCCCGACAGGTGGGCCGGTTCCAGTTGATATTCGCCGGCAAGGCCCACCCCCACGACGAGGGCGGGAAAGAGCTGATCCGAAGGATTTTCGCAGCGGCCGAGTCCTTGAGAGACGACATCTCCGTCGTCTATCTCCAGGGCTATAAGATGAGTCTGGGACTGTCCCTGTGCTCAGGCGTGGATCTCTGGCTGAACACTCCCATGAAACCGCAGGAAGCTTCGGGAACGAGCGGCATGAAGGCCGCCCTCAACGGAGTCCCCAGCCTCAGCGTGCCGGACGGCTGGTGGCTGGAAGGGCACGTGGAGGGCGTGACCGGATGGTCCATTGACAGCGGCCGAGAAGGACAGGATTCGGCCTCCATAGAAGCCGAATCCCTTTACCATAAGCTGGAATCCGTGATCCTCCCGATGTATTACGAGAAGCCGATGGACTATGCCGGTATCATGCGCTCGGCTATCGCCCTGAACGGATCTTTTTTCACGGCCCAACGCATGATGTCCCAGTACCTGAACAACGCCTACCATCCCACACACGTCCGGAGGTCATGACCCCCGAATACATGGGAATCCTCCCGGAGAGTTTCCCGGGATTCGATGCGTAGGATCATCAAGAGAGGTTGAGCACATGCCCGAGATCAGACACGACCCACTGCTGGACAGATGGGTGATCATCGCACCGGAGAGGGCCAAGCGGCCTCAGGAGATGCCGGAAGCGAAACCCGCAGCCCTGACCCCGCCCTGTCCCTTTTGTGAGGGGAATGAGAAGGAAACACCTCCTGAATTGTGGGCCCAGCGAAAGGCTCCGGGAGAGGGGCCGGACTCCCCGGGTTGGACGGTGCGAGTCGTGCCCAACCGCTTTCCCGCCCTTGAGCCCTCCGCCGATTGGGGATGCGAACACTCCGGCCTGCTGGAAAAGATGCGGGGCGTGGGGGCCCATGAAGTCATCATCGAATCCCCCGGCCACGAGGACGGTCTGGCAGATCTGCCTCCGTCTCACCTGCAGTTGGTACTCGAGGCCTACCGCCTGCGGCTGCAAGCCGCCTATCAGGACAGCCGGCTGGCCTACGCTCTCGTTTTCAAAAACCACAAGGCTCCCGCCGGTGCCTCCCAGTATCATCCGCATTCGCAGCTCATCGCCACCCCGGTCATCCCCCAGAATGTCAGGCTCAAGTTGGAGACCGCACTCAAACATAGCGCACAGACCGGGACATGCCTCCTCTGCAGCCTGATCCACCAGGAAAGGACCAGCGGCGCACGTGTGATCCTGGAGGCTGACGGATTCATTGCATTGGCCCCCTTCGCCTCCCGCTTCCCCTACGAGGTGATGATCGCGCCGGTCCGGCACATGCCGGACTTCACGGACATGAGAAACGAAGATCTTCTCGGCCTGGCCGGCCTGCTCAAAGACATCCTGCAGCGTTTGAAGATGGCGCTGGATGATCCTCCTTATAATTATTTCATCAGCACGGCACCCAATCCCGCGGCCCTGGAGCCGGAGGAGTGGGATGCGGCCCATCTCAAGGCCTCCGGCCACTGGCACCTGGAGATACTCCCCCGACAGCGCCCGCCCGCCGGTTTCGAATGGGGCAGCGGCTTCCACATCAACCCGGGAATCCCCGAAGACGCGGCGCGGCATCTCCGGGAGATTCGGGATAAAAGAGAAGGATGAAACAGAGGGGCTCAGGGCCGCCGGCCGCTCTCCGCGAGCAGACGCGTGGTCTCTGCGCTGAACACCTGTTCCATCTGTTCGGTGGTGAGCCGCCACCGCCAGTTTCCGCGCCGGGTTCCGGGGAAATTCATACGCGCCTCGGATCCCAGCCCCATAAGGTCCTGAACTGGGAGGATGGCCAGGTCCGCGGGCGAGTCCAGCAGGAGCCGGATCAGCTGCGTAACGACATCTGAGGATTCGGTCCCCGGCCCCAGGTAGGTGAGCACCCTTTTTCTAGTGGTGCTGTCGATTTCATCCTCGAACCAGCCTCTGAGGGTGTTGTTGTCATGGGTCCCGGTATATGCCGCGCAGCGGCCTTCGTAAGTATGAGGGAGGAAGGGATGGTCCGGGTCCCCTTCGCCGAAGGCGAACTGAAGCACCTTCATGCCCGGCAGTCCGTACCGTTCCCGGATCTCGATCACATCCTGCGTGATGGTCCCCAGGTCCTCGGCGATAAAGGGCATGTCTGGAAACTCCCGCCGAACCCGATCCAGAAAGGCTGCGGCCGGTGCCTTCCGCCAGCGGCCCCGTCTCGCTGTGCGGGCGCCGGCCGGCACCTGCCAATAGCCCACCAGGCCGCGGAAATGATCGATCCGCAGCAGGTCGAAGCGATCCAGTGCAGGACGGAGGCGGTCGATCCACCAGCTGAATTCCCTCC
>JBGUED010000466.1:0-245 GCA_041821525.1 Candidatus Aminicenantaceae bacterium
CCGTCTTTTCGAAGACGGACTTCATGTCAACCAGAAAATGTTCGATCTCGAGGAATCGAGCGACCTGCTGAGCCTGATGGGCAGCCTCTTTACCGCAGCAGCTCATGTGGTCCGCATCTCGGCAGAATTCCGGAGACAGGGCAAAAAGGTCCAGCGTGTATCCGATCACCTCGTGCCCGGCCTCGACCAGGAGGGCCGCCGCCACAGAGGAATCAACTCCGCCGCTCATGGCCACGGCGATTTTG
>JBGUED010000466.1:255-2564 GCA_041821525.1 Candidatus Aminicenantaceae bacterium
CCCATCACGCTTCCAGTGTAGCAGAATTACCATAGGGGGGACAGCCGCAAAAGAGGCGGAACCAACAAAGGGGAGGGAAATAGGGGAGTGGTACATTTAGAGCTCTAAATGTACCACTCCCCTATTATTTCGCCGGCAAATACGTTACACTCCTCCCCTGAGGCGAGGGAAAAATGAAGGATATCAGCGTCTACACCAACATCCTGGACATGATCGGCAACACCCCGCTCCTCCGGCTCTTCCGGATAACCGAAGGGGTCCAGGCCGAGATCTATGCCAAGCTGGAATTCCTCAATCCCATCGGCAGTATCAAGGACCGCATCGCCAAACACATGCTCGAAAAAGCAGAGGGCGAGGGACGGATCAAGCCCGGAGACACCATCATCGACAATTCCTCCGGCAACACGGCCCTGGCCCTGGCCGCACTCTGCGCCAGGAAGGGATACCGGCTCAAGATGGTGGTCCGCGACAACCTGAGCAGCGAGAAGATCAAGCTGCTCAAGGCCTTGAAGGTGGACATGGTGTTCGTCGACCACTCGCTCCCTCCGGAATCGCCCGACAGCTACAACAACATAACACCCCGGATCGCAGCGGAGACCCCCAACGCCTACTACTTCGACCAGCATAACAACCGGGAGAACAACGAGTCCCACTACCTGACCACCGGGCCGGAGATCTGGGACCAGATGGAGGGCCGCATCGACTATTTCGTAGCCGGAATGGGCACCGGAGGCACGGTCTGCGGTTCAGGGAAATACCTCAAGGAGCAGGATCCCCACATCCAAGTGGTGGGAGTGGAGCCGGTGGGATCGGTATTCTATTCCTATTTCAAGACCGGGAAGACGGAAAAATCTTCCCCCTATCTCCTGGAAGGATTGGGCGATGAGTTTCTGATCGGATGCGTGGATTTCGAGGTGTTGAACGACATCCTCCAGGTCTCGGATAAAGAGGCGTTCCTTACGGCCCGCAGGCTGGCGGATGTGGAGGGCATCATGGCGGGAGGCTCCAGTGGGGCCGCTCTCTGGGCCTGCCTGGACCTGGCTCATCGGCTCGATAGGCCGGCACGGATCGTGACCGTGTTCCCCGACTCCGCCTACCGCTACCTCAGCACCATCTATAACGACGAGTGGCTGAGGGAGAAGAAGATCCTCTGATCCCTACTTTTTATTGGCGTACTTTTCGGGATCTTTCTCGAATTTTTCCTTGCAGCCGGCGCAGCAGAAGAAGTAGGTCTTGCCCTCATACTCGATGGAATCGGTGTCCTCGGACTTATTGAAGGTCTCGCCGCTGACCGCACATGTCACGACACTATCATCGGCGCTGACATACTTGGCCGGATTCTTGGCGAACTCTTCCTTGCACTTTTCCATGCAGAAGTAGTAGGTCTTGCCGTTGTACTCATACGTGGCCTTGGCCTTGGACTTTTCGATCTCCATACCGCAGACAGGGTCCTTGACCTTGCCGTTCTCGGCATGTTCTGCGGTCTCGGCATGTTCTGCATGTTCTGCATTCTCGGCGTGGTCAGCATGCTCATGGAGCGAACCGGGTTCGGCATTGATGAATTTCTCGGGATCCGCCTTGAACTGCGTCTCGCAGCCGTCGCAGCAGAAATAATAAGTCGCGCCCTTGTACTCCATGGAACCCTTGGCTTCCGACTTCTTCATCTCCTTGCCGGAAACCGCGCACTTGACCAGATCCTCGGCCTGCAGGCTGGCGGTAAGTGAAAGAACGCCCACAAACGCGATCAGGATCGCCAGTGCGAGAGTTGTATTACGATGCTTCATTGTGTCCTCCTGAACGATTTCATTTATCTACTAAGTATATAGATACCATCGTATTTGTCAAATAAGCCTGCGCTTATATCACGCATAGCTCATGCGGGAGCTAGACCTGCGTCAGTCACGCTTGTTCCGCAGTGGCCTCCGTCTCCGAGGAATCCCGCACGCGCATGGTCCAGGCATAGATGACCGGGACCAGGATCAGGTTGAGCAGTGTGGCGGTGATCATGCCGCCGACCGTGGGGGCGGCAATGGGTTTCATGATCTCGGAACCCGCACCGCTGCTGAGGAGGATCGGCATCAGGGCCAGGACCGTGGTGGCCGTGGTCATGATGATGGGCCTCACCCTCAGGACACCCGCCCTCACGATATCTTCCAGCTGGGCACCCCCGGCCCGGGCGTACTTAACCAGAAAGTCCACCATGACGACGCCGTCTTCTACGGCCACCCCGAACAGGGCGATGTATCCCACCCACACTGCCGTACTGAATTTAAATCCCATGAAATACTGCAGCCAGATGCCACCGACAA
>JBGUED010000467.1:0-2555 GCA_041821525.1 Candidatus Aminicenantaceae bacterium
TGGCCTGGCGCAGCATCTCCCCTACATTTACTTCCTGGCGCCCCATCCAGGGCCGGACATTACCGAAAATGTTGTAGGGCATGTCTGTCGAGATCTTGAGTTCCTCAGTAAAATAGCGGTTGACCGCCCCCGTGAATGGTCCGTTCCAATGGGCCATGGCAGGATCGAACTCGATGTCTTCCCCTGCCGAGTCACGGTCCGTGCCTGTGTATCGGCTGTCCAGTCGGCCGACGGTCAGTCCACGTGAGCGGAGGAGTTCCTTACGGAAGCGCTGTCGATCGACACGAAGGTTGGAGTTCTTGATATAGTCGACCGAAAGACCGGTGAGCCCAGCCATGGTGGATGCCACAGCATCCCGTTCCTCTTGGGGAAGCCAGCCACCTTTGTTCAGCGCCAGGGTAAAATCTCCGGTGGCAAAGGCCTCGGCTTCATCCAGCACTTCCCGCAGGGACTTGGCCTGCATCTCAGGAGACAGAGCCTTGTGATACCAGGCAGTGGCAGTAAAGTGTGGCAGGATCACCATGTGGGACAAGTCAGTTCCCTTTTCCACACCCAAACCTGTCATGGACACCAGGATGGTGCCGTTGATGTACATGCGGTGCGCAGTCAGTAGATGACCTGTCAAGCCCGACGCCCGTGTTGTCCCATAGCTCTCCCCGATCACAAATTTTGGAGATCCCCAACGTTCGTTACGTGTGACATAGAGCCTGACAAACTCGCCTACGGATTGTATGTCCTCCAAGACTCCATGGTATTTATGTAGGGGCTTCTTGGGAAGCATGCGGCTGTACCCGGTCGCAACCGGATCGATAAACACGATATCTGTGGCATCCAGTATGGAGGATTCATTGTCCACCACTTCATAGGGAGGCTGCAGCATGAAGCCCTGGTCATCGTACCGGATCATACGAGGCCCCAGGAAAGCCATGTGCATCCAGACCGAAGAAGAGCCTGGCCCGCCGTTGAAAGAGAACATGAGGGGGCGGCTCTCCAGGTCGGACACTCCGTCTTTGGTGTAGGCGATGTAGAAGATGAAGGCATCCTGTTCGCCGTTCTCATCCCGGATGGGCAGGGTCCCCGTAGTAACCGTGTAATTCACCTGCTGGCCGCCGATCCGTACGGAATGTTTGGTCTGCGAGTGGAGTTGTTCCTCGGTTGGAATTTGTTCCTCGGCGTATGCAAGCGCGCACCATAGCGCCAGGCAGACAAAAACAAAAAAAATCTTCTTTAGGGTCATGGGTATACTCCTGAATGGATTGGGATTAACCTGAGTTGTTTTCATCAGGGCAAACCGATCTATATCACAACCTTTCCGCTGTGGTCAAACAGGGGGATCGGCTCAGTCTCTCGCCTCGATCACGGCTTTTGTCCCGTCGTCTTGCGCGGGATCCTCTCATCCCTCATGGCTGTTTGATAGGCGAACACGGCCATGATCACTGCGTTCTTCATCAGGTCCTCGGCTTGCAGCGTATCGAAAAAATCAAGGTTGGTATGGCCGGCCGTTCCGGGGATCCGGTCCTGGATAAATTGAAAACCCGGGAGTCCGGCCCTGTCAAAGGACATGTGATCCGTGCTCCCAACGCTCTGTATGGAGATGGCTGTGAAACCCAAGTCACGCAGGGGCTCTATCCACTCAGAGAAGATCTGCCGCGCATGCTCATTCCCCTGGAGGAAGATCCCGCGGAATGCGCCTGCCCCATAATCCTGATTAAAATAGGCCGAAAACAGTTCGTAGGCCGGCTTTACTGCTGCCATGGGATTTCCGGGATTGCCGAAATGGCTGTTGACGTACTCCCTGGAGCCATGGATCCCCTGCTCCTCCCCTCCCCAGAACGCCACCCGAATGGTGCGCCGCGGACGGGCTCCAATGGACATCAGGATGCGGGCGGCCTCGAGAGCCACGGCGCAGCCGGACGTGTTGTCACTGGAATTGGGGCTGGCATGCCAGGTGTCGAAGTGAGCTCCGATCATCACCACTTCAGCCTTGAGATCCGTTCCTGGTATTTCTCCCAGGACATTGTTTGCCTGCTCCACCTGCTTCCCGAGCCGATTGCGGACTTCGAGCTCCACCTTGACTGGAATGTCCCTTCGCAGGATCCGGTACATCCGGTTGTAGTGTTCCGGAGTGACTGCGATGATGGGGAGGCAGTCCAGGCTCGCCTCTCTGGACCATCTATCCTCCTTGGTTCCGGGCCGTGCGAATCCCCTGACCAGCCCGGGTGCGCCGCTGCGGCATTCCAGGACAGCCACAACCCCCTGGGCCTTGAACCACTGGAGCTTGTCTTCGGCTTTGAGAACATCGGGATTGGGAGGGACAGCGGAACCCCTACGGCGCCTTGGCTGCGGAACGGCGTCCTGCTCCATTTGTTTAAGCTCTTCAGAGGTCCTCCGAGGTGTAGCCAGGGCCATACGTTCCATGTCAAGAACGACGGGCGGTGTGGACAGTACCACCGCTCCCTTCAATTTACCCTTGAGGGGGTCCAGGTCTCGCATGGTCTGGCCATCGGAGATCACAACCGGGCAGGTCAGCTTGCCCTCGGTACTCGGAGTATGTG
>JBGUED010000468.1:0-2541 GCA_041821525.1 Candidatus Aminicenantaceae bacterium
GGCATGGCCTTGGGGGTTATGTTCTGCCAGGACTGGCCGCTGTCGCGTGTGAGGTGGACCAGCCCGTCGTCGCTCCCCGCCCACAGAGTATCGGGGTCGTACACCGACTCTGCCAGGGAAAAGATAGTGCAGTAGTACTCCACGCTGGTGTCGTCATAGGTGATGGGACCGCCCGACTTGCCCTGCTTGCTCTTGTCGTTGGTCGTTAGGTCGGGGCTGATCACTGTCCAGCTCTGGCCCTCATTCATGGACTTGAACACCACCTGGGCCGTGATGTAGAGCACGTTGGGATCGAAGCGCGAGACCACAATGGGGAACGTCCACTGGAAGCGGTACTTGAGGTCCTTGGCTCCCCACCCCATGGGATTTTCGGGCCAGGCTGAGATGTTGCGCGACTGCCCGGTGCGAAAATCCCAGCGTGTGATATGCCCGCCGTAGCTCCCGGCATAGACGATGTTGGGATTATCCGTGCGCGGCGCGATGTATCCGCTCTCGCCCCCGCCCACGGGATGCCAGTCAGCGCTGTCGATGCCGAATCCGGTGGTGCGGCTCGCGATCCGCACCGTGGAGTTGTCCTGCTGGGCGCCGTACACCCAGTACGGGAACTGATTGTCGGCGATGACGTGGTAGAACTGGGCCGTGGGCTGTGTGTTCTGGGGTGTCCAGGTCACGCCTCCGTTGTAGCTCACGTTGGCGCCGCCGTCGTTGGAGTTGATCATGCGCTGAGGATTGTCCGGGTCGATCCACAGGTCGTGGTTGTCGCCGTGGGGCACGCGGATGGAGGTGTAGGTGCGCCCGCCATCCACAGAGCGGTAGAGCCCGGTGTTGAGGACGTATACGCCGTCGGGGCTCTTGGGATCCGCGTAGATGCGGCTGTAGTACCAGGCGCGCTGCCTGAGGCTGCGGTCGTCATTCATCTTGCGCCAGGTCGCGCCGCCGTTTTCGGAGCGGAACACACCGCCGGTCTGGGCCTCCACAATGGCCCACACACGGTCGGCTTGGGCCGGAGACGCGGTCACACCGATCTTCCCGATCACACCGCTGGGGAGCCCGGGATTGCGCGTGATCTCGGTCCAGTTGTCACCGCCGTCCGTGCTCTTGAACAGGCCCGAGTCCGGACCACCGGAGTTCAGGCTGTAGGGCGTGCGCCAGGCTTCCCAGATGGCGGCGTAGAGCACGCGCGGATTGTGGGGATCCATGATGAGGTCGATGGCCCCGGCCTTGTCGCTGCGGAAGAGGACCTTCTCCCAGGTCGCGCCCCCGTCCTTGGAACGGAACACACCGCGCTCGTCGCTGATCCCGAACACGTGCCCAAGGGCGGCCACATACACCAGGTCGGGATCCCGGGGATGGACACGGATGCGTGAGATCTGGCGTGTGTTGGTCAGGCCGATGTGGGTCCATGTCTTGCCGGCATCCACGGATTTGTAGACCCCGTCTCCATGCGAGACATTGCCGCGGATGGGGGCCTCGCCCATGCCGACATATATGACGTTGGGATCCCACTCCGAAACCGCTACGGCCCCCACGGACCCGGTCTTGAAGAATCCGTCCGAGATGTTGTTCCAGTTCATGCCTCCGTCCGTGGATTTCCAGACGCCTCCGCCCGTGGCCCCGAAGTAAAAGGTATAGGGCTGATCCGGGATGCCTGTCACGGCCGTGGCCCGCCCCCCCCGGTATGGGCCGATGCTGCGCCACTGCATCGCTTTGTAGAGGGCCTCGTCGTACTGAGCTGTCGCAGCCTTTGATTTGGCCTGCTGGGCCGAGATCTCCATCCCGGGAACCAGCAGCGCCACAAGCAGCAGGAGACAGAGATATAGTGAGAACTTACGCATGTTCCATTCCCCTAAAATAGATATCGTCAAAGCAGGTACGATTGTATCCCTCCCCTCACTCCCCTGTCAACATTTTGGGGACGGACCTTGGAATGTCATTGATTACATTAGAGTTACTTGCTTAAAAAGGCCATTTTCACGGCTTATTCCTTAACTTTTAGGGGAATTTCGGTGCAAATAAGAAATGTGAGCTTGGATTCAGGATCCAGGTCACCTGTCCTTGCGGAAGGCCCACAGGATCAGGGGCGGCGTGATGATGGTCGTAAGGAGCGACATGCCCAGAACCAGGGAATAGAGCTCCTGGGTTATGGTCTGCAGGCTGATCCCCACCAGCCCCACGATGATGCCCACCTCTCCCCTGGGGACCATGCAGATACCGGTCTGGAGCCGTACCATCCACTCCTCCTTCCAGGTTGCGGCCACCGCGCCCAGCATTTTGCTCACGACAGCCACCACGGTTATCACGAGTGTGAGGAGCAGGATCCTGGGATTCAGAAAAACCAGGGGATCGAGATGGGCCCCCATCATCACGAAGAAAAACGGGAGCAGGAATTCACTCACATACTTGACCTTGCGCTCCAGGTCATAGACCCCGGCCAGCTCGTCGATGATGATGCCCGCCATAAATGCCCCTATGATCGCGGCCAGGCCGATCAGATCTGCCAGCTCCGCCAAGCCCAGGCACAAGATCACGGAGAGCACGAAT
>JBGUED010000469.1:0-1560 GCA_041821525.1 Candidatus Aminicenantaceae bacterium
TTTCATCCTTTGACTTGACGTCGATTTTGACATTCAATTCCCCGAGGCTCATACGCTCGGCGGCATCGGTAAGCTTCCTTATCGGGGTAACAATGGCCCGGGCGGAGAACCAGGCCTCAACTACCTCTGTGAGGGATTCAAGCTGTTCTTTCGGCATACCCTCCCCTATCTGAGGGCCATGGCCAAGTGCCTGGACTCGGGCAAGCCGGCGCGGGATTATCCCCGGTTCATGGCAACAGAGGAATCCCGGTCGAAGATCGGCCGCAACCAACCCTGTTCTTGTGGGAGCGGGGAGAAATACAAAAACTGCTGCGGCCGCTCAACCGGTCGCTGAGAATTTAGCCTGCGAGGAGGTAATATGCGGTTTTCACGGCGGAACTTCATGCGGTGTGTGGGAGGAATGAGTATCCCGGCCATTTCCCTTTTTCCCCGTGCCGTCTGGCCTCAACAGAACCCGGGATCCAAGCGCGAGCCCTTGACGGCTGCGCTCGAATCCTGGATAGAGGTAGACCTAGGCAGCATGGGATACAACCTGAGGCGTCTGCGGGAGATGGTCAAGCGGCCTGTGCTGGCCGTGATCAAGGCCAATGCCTATGGACACGGCCTGCTGGAGACTGCAGCCTTCCTCGACAAGGCCGGCATCGAAGGCCTTATGGTCTGCCGGCTGACTGAGGCGGTGCGACTGCGAGAGTCGGGAGTGACCTGTCCCATCTACAAATTCGGCCCACTCCTCAAGGGCTCGTCCGAGGCCTTTCTCTTAAACCGGATCACCCCCATCCTCTCGGGACAGGGGCACGATGAACTGGAACGAACCGCACGAAAACTCGGGATGCGCATCGGGGTTCATGCCCACATCGACACCGGGATGCACCGGGCAGGCATCATGGAGAATGAGGCCCTTACAGTCCTCCAAAACCTGGCCCGCCGCGAGGGTATCGAACTGACAGGCCTGTCCACCACCCTAACGGAAGATCCGGAGTTCGACCGCACCCAGTTGGACAGTTTTCTGGACCTCTGTCGACGGGCACACAGCAGCGGGATCGATCCGGGCCTCCGCCACGCCGCCAGCAGCGCGGCCGTGTTCGGGCATTCTGATTTCTTCCTGGATATGGTACGTCCAGGCATCGTGCTTTACGGGGGCTATCCCAACGCGACCACCCGTGAGGAAGACAGGCTGAAACTCAGGCCCGTGCTCTCCTTCAAGGCCCGAGTGGCCGAGGTCAAGACGCTGCGGCCAGGTGACGGTGTTTCTTATCACAGGGCTTACCGGGCCTCCCAGAGAGAGACGATCGCGGTCCTGCCGGTAGGGTATTCGGACGGATACCCTCCGCAGGCTGCGGGAAAGGGCCACGTGCTCATCGGGGGGCTCCCCTGCCCCATCATCGCCAGCATCACGGCTAATCACATGGAGGTCCGGCTGCCGGGAGGGCTCACATCCGGAGCGGGAGACGAGGCCGTGCTCATCGGGAAACAGGGGCAGAAGTCCGTTTCCGCAGACGATGTGGCAGGCTGGGCGGAGACATCTATTTACAGGGTCTTGATCGGGATGAATCCCCGCCT
>JBGUED010000469.1:1570-2540 GCA_041821525.1 Candidatus Aminicenantaceae bacterium
TCCGTTTCCGCAGACGATGTGGCAGGCTGGGCGGAGACATCTATTTACAGGGTCTTGATCGGGATGAATCCCCGCCTGCCGAGGATCGTGCTCTCGTCCTGACTCAGGCTGTGGCTCAGCTCCGGGACATGAATTTCTCGATGGCCTGCAGGGCGCATTCGGTCGCCCCGCGCAGAGCCTCGAGAGTTTCTCGGGCCGCAGCCCCCATACGCCGCAGTTCCTCGGCATCTTCCATCAGGAACATGGCTTTGAGATCCTGCTCATCCCTGACTTGTCGGGCCGCTCCGTTCTGCACGAAGATCTCGGCCAGATGGGAGAAATTGTCCATGTGGGGCCCGAAAAAGACCGGCTTGGCATAGAAAGCAGGCTCCAACAGGTTCTGTCCTCCCCAGGGGATCAGGCTTCCTCCAATGAAGGCCGCATCCGCCAGAGCATAGAGCCGGGCCAGCTCGCCTATGGTGTCCAGGACCAGCACGTCCCAGGTATCTCCAGGTCCTGCCTCAGTCCTGCGCTGAATCCGCAGCCCCTGGCTTTCCGCCAGCTTTACGACCTCGGGCACACGGTCGAGGTGCCGCGGGGCCAGGATGAGCCGCAGCGCTGGCCGGCTTGACCTGGCTGCGGCAAAAGCGGTCAGCAGGGGCTCATCCTCACCACGGTGCGTGCTCCCGGCCAGGATCACACTCAGGTCGGCCGGGATGCCCAAGGACTCCCTCTGCTCCCGAATCTCGTCCTCCGAGAGCTGAGGCAGCTGTACTTCGACCTTCAGGTTCCCGCAGACCTGGATCCGATTCGGCTCTATCCCGATCCCTGCCAGGGATTCCCGGTCTCGTTCTGTCTGGACCTGGAATAGATCGATCGGCCTCAGCACCCTCAGCATGAGCCGCCTGAGGCGCATGAAACGGCGCGCTGATCTGGGGGATATCCTGCCGTTGGTCAAGAGCACTCCCGCAGCCTGACGCCCGGCCTCCCG
>JBGUED010000470.1:0-2534 GCA_041821525.1 Candidatus Aminicenantaceae bacterium
CAGCAAGAAAGTGTACCAGACCGGCCCTGCCAAGATCGTGTTCCAGGGCGATTATCTCGCCTTCTGAGCCGTCTCACAATCAGAGCCGGACAATCGCAGCGCTGCTTCAGGCTGCGGGACTGAGCATACACCTGCACTCAATCTTTTTGAAAGTGCTGATAGCCCATGGGAACAAGAGGCTTTCTGGATCCATCGGGGCACAGGAGCTCCATCCCCTCCCCCTCTGTGATGCTCCCGATCCGCGTGACCTTGTGGCCCAGGGGGATACGGGTCAAGTTCTCCAGCACCTCAGGCGAAATGGTGAACAGCAGCTGGTAGTCCTCCCCGCCGTGGAGGGCCATCTCCTCGGCGGCCGGAGAGGCCTGGCGCAGCTCAGGAGAGATGGGCAGCCCGGCCGCTTCCACTTCGGCCCCTACGCCGCTTTCCTCGCAGATGTGGCCCAGGTCCACGGACAGGTCCGCGATCTGGCCGTGGACAAAGGCAGACACATGCGCCGTCCGGTTCTCATTCAGGGCCATGACCCCGGGCAGGACGACCCGCGCGGTCAGGGATTCCTTGTGCACATGGCCCACACGGATCCCCCAGGCCTTTTGTTTGTCCGCCGGCACCGTGAGGTCTTGGTGTTCATCTTCGGCCGTCTCGGGAGGTGTCTCGCCCTCCTGAGCAGGGGTAGGGTCAGCGGCTTCCCCTTCGTGAGTGTGGCCGGCGGGTTCGGCGTCCTGTTCTGCCTGACTGGCTTCTTCCGTTTCGTAGGCATGGTCGGCCGCCTCGCCCTCATGCGTATGTCCCGCTTCCACGGCCGGCTTCCCGCCCCCGCAGAATGCCAGGAGCCCGAAACACAGAACGGATAACAGGACTATCTGATAGAGTTTCATTGGATGTCTTCTCCCACGGCTTTTTCCAGGGCTGCCTTCTCGGCATTCCAGGAAAAAAGCGCGTCTACGTAATCTCGCAAGATGCTGATGTAGGTCCTCTGAGAGTCGAGGAATTCGAGCAGCGAGATCTCTCCCTCCCGATAGCTGATCTCTGCGATTTTGAGGCTCTGCTCAGCCTGGCTCATGAGACCTGCCGAGAAGATTGCGAGCGTCTCCTCTGCCAGGCGGGTACGCCGTAAGCGCGAACGGACCTCCTGGGCCAGATCCAGGCGCAGGGCATTGAGCTCCTGTTCGCTCTTGTAGGACAGGTTCTCTGCCTCGACCAGTTCCTTCCCTTTGAAGTTCCAGAGCGGGATGTCCAAGGACACACCCAGCCCGCGGTTGATCCCGTCCAGTTCTGTCTCCCTGAAACCCTTCAGGGCCAGGTCCGGCAGCCGCTGCCATTTCACATAGCTGATGTTGCTGCGGGACTGCTCGAGCTGCAGCTGCTTGGCTGTGATCAGGGGGTGGCCTGCCAGGGCTCGTGAGAGCAGGCTCTCCTCATCCGCCGTGATGGGTTCGAAGGCCAGTTCTCCGGATACCTGAAAATCGGGCGGCAGGGTGTTCGCCAGGAGCTTGTTGAGATTTTCCCTGGCCAGGTCAGACTCCGTTCGCAGCTCGGTCAGCGCCTTCTGGGCTTTGAGGGTCTCCACATAGAGCTTGATGGCTTCCAGCTCCTTGACCTCGCCCAGTTCCGCACGCTTCTGGATGAGCCTGTGAGTCTCCTGTATGGCCTGTTCGATCCGGGTGAGGAGTTCGTGTTTCTTCTGCAGGAGCAAAAGCGAATAGTACTGGTTCTTGATATCGTGCGCGACCTCCAGGGCTCTCAAGTCGCTATAGGCGGCGACCTCTTCCCAGGCGAATTTTTGCATCTGGATGCGGCGGTTCCGTTTGAAAGGATTCTCCAGGGGCTGGGTGACAGTAAAGCCGTGGGTATTCCGTTCTTCGAGTTTGTCGTAGGAGTCGGCCTTGCCGAACCAGAACTCGAGCTCGGGATTGAACAGGCGCTTGGATGCCTGGTAGGCGGCTTCCTGAGCCGTGACCTCCAGGGCGCTGGCCGCCAGCGTGGGATTGTGCAACAGGCCCAGCTCCACCAGCTCTTGCAGCGAGTACGTGGTTTTTTGCTGGGGAAAGGCATAGACGATCCCACATGCGAACAAAAGTACACTCAAACCGGATCGCGTAATGTTTTTTAGTGGATTCATGGTGGTCGGTTTCCTTTGATCCCGTATTATAGCGGATTCCCCAGTAAATGGGTAGGAATAGGGAGCGCTGCCGAAGGAAAATATCTCGGCGGCGGAAAAAATCTGATCTCAGTCGGCCAGGTATCCGGCGCGGTGAGTGACCCGATAGGCCCCGCGCTTCACCTTGACCTCAAGGGAATGGAACTTCCCGTCTTCCTCGTAGTCCCGGGGGGAATAGTACAAGAGATAGTAATTGTTCATCGCCGAAACCGCATTCTGGAAGACGGCGGCCGCGTTTGAGGAGCTGGCCGTATAGCCGCCTGTAGCCTCCGCCACCTGCGTGAAGGCGCTGAAGATGTCTTCCGACTGCTCCTCGTAGGTGATGTGGTCCTGGGTCAGGCTTTCCATCCTTTCCACGCTCAGCTGATAGAGGGGT
>JBGUED010000471.1:0-2529 GCA_041821525.1 Candidatus Aminicenantaceae bacterium
CCAGATCGCGCGTCAAACCCTCGATCGTCACTGCTCCGTTCAACCAGTTCCAATAGGCCCTCGGCCGGGCTTGCCGGCCCGGATTCTGGAATCCTGCGGCAAGCTCCCCAAGGCGCGTTTGCGTGGGACCACAACCGGCTAATATGATAGCCATCAGAAAAACAATATTCTTTTTTTTCATTGTTCCATGAAAAAAGATAGGGATTTAAAGATAATGATTACCTGAATCGAGATTATCACATCTAAAAAGAAAAGGTCAAAAAGCTCATCAAGTGACAGAATTCAAACAAGACCTGTCCTCCCCCTGGATGAGAAGTACAAAATCGGGCGAAAAAGAACATTTCGGACATTTTATTAATATTGCATTGAACAAGCTCAGATGGTAAGAGAAGACTATGGCTGGTGGCAGCATATCGAGACGCGAATTCTTGAGACGCGGCGTTTATGCGGGGAGTGCATTGTCAGTGGCTGTGTCCGGGTGCGAAAGGGGAAGGCGGACCGGCAAGCGGGCGGGCAATCCGAACATAGTCTTTGTGCTTACCGACCAATGGCGAGCCCAGGCTACCGGGTATGGCGGCGACCCCAATGTCAAGACGCCCTATCTAGATGCTTTGGCCTCCCGAAGCATCAACTTCGAAAGCGCGGTCTCGGTCTGTCCGGTCTGCACGCCCTATCGCGCTTCGTTGATGACGGGCCGGTATCCTCTCAGCACCGGAATGTTCATGAACGATCTCTACCTGCCGAGCGGAGAGCTGTGCATGGCGGAGATATTCAAAACGGCTGGCTACCAGACGGCCTATATCGGGAAATGGCATCTTGATGGACACGGCCGAGATGTCTTTATCCCCAGAGACCGCCGCCAGGACTTCGACTACTGGAAGGTGCTGGAATGTACCCATGAGTACAACGAATCCTACTATTATGCAGGCGATGATCCGACCAAGCTCATGTGGAAGGGCTATGATGCCTATCCCCAAACGGAGGATGCTCAGGAGTACATCCGGGAACATGCGGAAGGCGACAGACCGTTCCTGCTGGTAATTGCCTATGGCAGCCCTCATTTTCCCCATGGGTATGCGCCGCAGGAGCTCCAGGATCTGTATCCGGCTGATTCCATCAAGCTGCGGCCGAATGTGCCGAAAAACATGAAGGATCTCGCCCGGAAAGAGGCACAAGGGTACTATGCTCATTGCACAGCGCTCGACAGCTGCGTCGGGGATCTTTACAGGACCCTGGAAGAAACCGGGACGGCAGAGGACACGATCTTCATCTTTACATCCGATCATGGCGAGATGCTCGGATCGCAGGGGCAGCCTCCCAAGCGAAAACAACGTCCCTGGGACGAATCCATTCGTGTTCCTTTTCTATTACGGTATCCTGCGGCCAGTGGCCATAAGGGGCGTTCGGTGAAGGCGCCGATCAACACGCCTGACATCCTGCCGACGCTGCTGTCGCTTGCGGGAATTCAAGTTCCAAAGACTATAGAAGGAGAGGATCTTTCACGCACTATCCTGAACAGGACTTCGAATGAAGACCGGGCCGCCCTGTTCATGAATGTATCCCCCTTTGATTCCCCCGGCAGACAAGCCTTCAGGGGCATCCGCACCTCCCGGTTCACCTATGTCCGCAACTCAGACGGCCCGTGGCTGCTGTATGACAACCAGGTTGACCCATACCAGATGCATAACCTGGTTGGTGCGGCTGAACAAGCCGAATTGCAGAAAAAACTGGAGGATATGCTTCAATCCAAACTCCGACAGACACGTGATAAGTTCCACCCCAAGGAACACTACCTGGAGGAATGGGGATATACAGTGAATCGTAATGGAGCTATTCCATACTTCTTCGAGGGCAACAAACCGGAAAATTACATGGTGCAGAGCCCCAAAAACAAACCGAAGAAGTCCTGGTGAGAGAATCATGAAAACACATATCATCGCACTGACCAGGACCATCCTGGCCCTGGCGGGCATCTATGCATTTATCGGTTGTGGAGAGGGGGATCGCAGACCGGCCGCCGCTCTCGACGTGAAAAATGACGCCAAATCAAATTCTTTCGATACGATCTCACCAGAAGCATTCGTGAATCCCCCTCTGGAGGCAAGGCCGGGGGCGTACTGGTGCTGGCTGAATGGGCATGTCGATCATGAACGGATGACCCGCGAAATGGAGGAGGCCAAGGCACTGGGTATGCGTGGTTTTGAGATCTGGGATATCGGTGTCTACCGGCCTGTCAACATGGTCCCCGCCGGTCCTGCTTTTCTTGGAGAAGAATCATTAAAATCCATCAAGCATGCGATGAGCGAAGCAAAAAGACTTGGGCTCGAACTCAATATGATTGCGGCCAGCAGCTGGAACGCAGGCGGCGCCTGGGTCAAGAAGTCGGACGGGAGCAAGAGGCTCGCGAGCAGTTCCCTTGAGGTAACAGGACCCCAAACATTGAATGCCGTGCTTCCCCTGCCCTGCGATGATGAAACCTACTACTCCGACATCTCTGTGCTGGCGGTCCCTCAGTCCAGCAAAAATAAG
>JBGUED010000472.1:0-2519 GCA_041821525.1 Candidatus Aminicenantaceae bacterium
AGGATGAGGCAACAATCGGCGGTGTCCGGGATTTCCATCTCCGATCCGATGACCACCTTGACGCGATCCAAACTGATGAAATCAGACAGCAGCTTCGCCAACTTGGCCTTCTGCTCAAAACTCCGGAACAGGGATTTGAGCCGGTTCATGTCAAACAGCTCGGCTTTGCCTAACAGTTTCGAAGTACCCTGTAAAAAAATCTGATTTTCATTCTGCTCCAGCGAAAAATAGGCGTGCAGCAGTCTCGTCAGTTTGTGCATGGTGTCTTCCACCCGCAGTCGGTGTTCCGGGATCTCCTTAAGCACATAATCCCTCACTACTTCCAGGCTCTTTCCTCGAAAATTCTCGTTGAGATAACGCGACGCGTGGTCCAGCTCAACCTGTGTGAAATAGTGGCGTGTTTCCAGAACCTCATTCAGGACCATGTCGGAGGTTGTGACCAGCAGGAGAAGCACCTTCTCCTCCGAGATTTTTATGAAACGGAGATGCCGGAAGGCAAGCCGAGAAACCTGGGGCGAGATCACAAAGCCCATGTTGTCTGAATATTCCGAGAGAAGCTGTGAGGTTTTGTTTAGCAGTGTCTCAATATCGCCGGAACCGGCCGCCAGGTTATCAGCCGGGAGGTCCAGTGTGCGTTCCCCCAGGAGGGCCTCTTCGAAGAGGTAATTGACATAGAACCGCAGTCCTCTGTCCGTCGGCACCCGCCCCGCCGAGGTGTGGGGCTGGCGGAGGTATGCGTTTTTTTCCAGATTGGCCATGATGTTGCGGACTGTGGCCGAAGAGATGTCCATCCCGCTTCTGCGAACCACCATGCCGGAACTGATGGGTTTACCGACTTTGAGGTAGCTTTCGACGATCATATAGAGGATATGCTTGTCTTTGTCACGCAGGGCAGATTTTTTCACCTGTACAACTCCACCAGATTTATAGCACTAAATCTTGAAATATTCAAATCGACCCGGTCTTGGTTTAGTCGTATTTTCCCCTGGAAAAGCGTCAAAATGAAGAGACCGCCTGCCCAGAGGAATCGTCGATGTCCAGTACTCAGCCGACACGGATGCCGGCATAGCCCACCACAGAGTCAAAATCTCCGGTCACATCCCCAGAGGTTCGATAGGCAATGATGTCTGCCATTTCCGCTCCCAGATCAATGGCTGCGACCAGCGCGGCGGTGGTGGCCTGGAACCCGCACATGCTGATCTGCTCCTTCTGAACGGTCTCGAATAATCCCCCCGCGTCCAGGGCTTTTATCCGGTCGAAGGCCAGATTATCCTTCTCCCGTGCTGTCTCTTCCTTCACCTGATGGCTCATGTCCGTGGAGGCCACGATTAAAACATCTCCCTGCGTGCCACGTATGGCGGAGGCTATAGCATGTCCCAGCTCTTCAAGATCAGGAAAACTGGCAAAATATGTGATGTTGATAGGGACGATCTTGACTTTTGGATTGAGGTACCGCAGGAAAGGAAGCTGGACTTCCAGGGAATGTTCGCCCTGATGAGAAACGCTGTCATCACTGATCAGTTTGCAGGTCTCCAGGATCCTTTCCGCCAGCTCCGGATCGATGGCGACCTCGCCCAGGGGGGTACCCCAGGCTCCTTCCCGCATGAGCGCGAATTGCTGGGCCATGGGGCGGTGGCTCGGTCCCAGAAGCACTACCTTGTCCGGGATCTCCACCGAAGAGTATACAGCACCCGCGACCTCCCCGGAATACATATAGCCGGCATGCGGTGCGATAACAGCAATGGCCGGAACTTTGTCTCCCGCTTTGTCGACCTTCTGGGACAGCTCTCTGATAAGGGGTTCTTTTTGGCTCGGATAAAAATATCCTGCCACATAAGGTTCTCTGAGCATGGTTCCCCTCCTCAACGAGCCTATTATAGCCTGTTACGTACTTCTTGAAAAGAGATGTTGTGGGATTTCAGTTCTTCCAGGATGGGGAGATAGATCTCAGTCCGGACCGGGATATGAAGCCCCGTTAGCTGGATTTGTTTTTGCAGGATCAATTTCACAGCCACAGCCATGGGAAGTCCGACAGTTCGTGCCATGGCCGAGTCGCCGCCGGGGATGCCGTAATCCACCAAAGTAGAGATAATCTCTTCCCGGCTTTCAGGATATTCCACCTCGAAGCGATGCTGAAGCACGATCATGTCCCGCTCATCCGCCCCATACTTAAGCCGGGACTGCATCCGGGCACTCAGCGCCTGCAGGGCCGATCCGGCCCCGGGTGGGACAGGATCGTCTTCCAGAAGTCCGATCCAGCGGAATCCCTCTACCGCCTGCACAAAATGCTCTGAGTCGAGCCGGTCACGAAGAGACTCAAGTGCCTCTCCGGTAGAGGGCATTCCCGACATCCGCTTCATCAGGCCGCTGTAGGTCTCTCCCTCCATAACAGGGACCTGGTCGTTGAGCAGGCCCAAAAGCCCTGCGGCCCGCATGAATGCGCACCACCCCGGATAGCGGAATGTCCCACGGAGCAGGGTCTGCGTGGAGGGAATTCCATAGAGAGCGACATAGGGGAG
>JBGUED010000473.1:0-2516 GCA_041821525.1 Candidatus Aminicenantaceae bacterium
GCGTGGTGATCGACAGCATGGAATCACCGATCCGCTTCATCTGAAATCCTACGGGCGTGAATTCTCCCCAGTTCTCCAGCTCATTTCCTTTGAAATCGAACTTGGTAACCAAGACCTTGGAGTCACCGCCGTACAGGTTTTCATCGCAGAGATATCCGGCGTCATCGACAAACAGAATCTGGAAATGTGAATTTCGCCAGGGATGGCTCTCCAGGAACTGACCGGTGGGGCTAAAGAGGCTCGAACGCCTCGCCCTGAGATCGAACACTAGGAGTCGGCCATCGCCGAGGAATTTCATGTCCAGCAGGGACTGGAACTCACCCGGCCCCTCTCCTTTCCTCCCGATGGTCCGGACATAGCGGCCGTCCTGATCATAAACCTTGATCACTGCATCCCTGTAGTCGCTGACATGGAAAAAACCACGGGAATCGACCAAAATGTCGCTGGGTTGGTACAGCATGGCCTCTGCATCGGTCTCATTGCCGCCGAATTCCAGTTCTTCCTCAAAATCGATGCTCAGATCCGGTTGCAGCGGAAGGGCGGGATTGTGGACGAACACCAGGTCCCCGATTGTCTCCACCTCCGGGCCCGCTGCCTGGGGAGTACACGCCGCCAGCAAAAGCAGCAGAATCACCAGGCATCCCATGTCTGTATGTTTCATTAATCGCTCCTTGATGAGATCCTTATTATAGATTATAACCCACAAGCGACATGGAGCGTTGCTCAGCAACCAACCCCCAGGGAACATGCCCGACACTCACTCGCAGCGTAGGGAGTCGATGTGATCCATGCTGAACCCGGACGAATGTGAGACGTATAGGAATTCAGATATATTCTAGGAGGCCCCTATGAAACGCAGAGAATTTCTCGAGAAAGCCGGCTGCGGCGCTGCCGGGCTGGCCGCGGCTCCCCTGTCCGGAGTGAGCGGCCAGTCTAAGGAACCCATGGTGATCCGCAGATTCGACCTGGAGATCGAGGTCTATGAGGTCGGGCCCGAGACCCGCTGCCACAAGCAGGGTGAAAAATTTCTGTGGCCGCGGGACATGGGGAAGGTCTGCCACTGGTTGGCGAGCGCTCTGGATCCCGTGTGTACCACCCTATCCAACGGCGCCGTACTTCCCTGGAAATACGCCGGGACACCCTACGAAAAGGTCATCGACCTGGAAGGTGTGACAACGGAATACATCCGCTGCCCGGATCCCAGCAAGGCAGGCATCGTAGTAAAGATCAGCCGTACCTTCAAGGACAAGCGGACTTTCCAGGGCTGATCGGCACAGAAGAACAGCCCCTGAGGCTCAGGGGCTGTCTCGGCCTTATACTAAATCGAGCCGCAGGCAAAAAATCTGCCGGCGCTCAGTTCTCGTCACATTCCGGCATCAATTTTTCCGTGATCTCTGTTTCGGAGATGATGATCTTGGCGTGGAAGTCGGTGCCGCGCTGGAATTCATAGCTCGTATTTCCCCAGCCCTTCATCTCGGGCATGCCGTCATACCAGGCCAAGACCTTGAAATAGATGCCCGTATCCTGGAACATGCCCTCGAAACGCAGCTCGAAGTGCAGGCCGAACTCATCCCAGGTGGAGAGGTTGACCGCCTCGATGTCTCTGGCCTTGAGCTGTCCCTTGTTCAGCCAGGGACCGCTGGAATTCAGAGTCAGTTTCCCTCCGGTATAGGTCGTCATATAGACATTGTCCTCGCCCTCGATTTCCTGGGCGCCATCCTCGTTGATCTTGGCGTGCTTGAAGACGAAACCGTCCCCGATGGCCTTCAGGACATTGCCGGGCTGGCCGGGACCGCCTCCCTTGAATTTCTCCTTCCAGAACTTGGTGTTGAAATCCGGTTCACAGGTGCTGTAGGTCCCGGGATTGATCCTACCCGGCCTGTCCTCATCGCCGTCCGGCACACCCTCGATGGGCTCTTCAGCGATCTGGATTATGATGTCTTCGAAATCACTCCCGCGCTGGAATCCGGAGCCGCCCTCATTCTCCACACTCATCCGCGGCTCTCCGTCATACCAGGCATCCACGCGGTAGAAATATCCCGTGTCGTCGAACTGCCCCCCGAATACCAGGTGGAATTTCAGGTTGCCGGTGGTCTCATTGGATATCGAGTGGTTCAAGGCCATGATCCCGGTATCCTTGAGTTTGCCCTTATTCAGCCAGGGTCCGCTGGAGTTCAGGATCAGGTCACCGCCCACATAGGTAGTGGCGTATTCATATCCCGATTCACTGGGTGCCCCTACACTCTCGAGCACCGCACGCTTGAAGATGAAGCCTTGGCCCACGGCCATCAGGGTGTTGCCGGGCATTCCGGGGCCTCCGCCCTTGAACATCTCCTTCCAGAACTTGGCCTCGAAATCATCACCCAGATAATAGAAGCCGAGATTGACCATGTTTTTGTCTTTGTCCTTGTCCTTCTTTATCCCCTTTTCATTCTTCGTTTTCTCGCGCTCTTGAAGCGTCGGCGTGATCGCGGCCACGACCCAACGGCCGTCACGCGAGATCTCGGGGGCTGCAC
>JBGUED010000474.1:0-2513 GCA_041821525.1 Candidatus Aminicenantaceae bacterium
CGGGCTTCCAGTCCCCGCCCTTGACCAGCACATCCGGCACGATCTCGCTGATGAGCCGCAGGGGCGTGTCATCGGGAAACGAGATCAGGGCATCCACACACTCCAGGGCGGCCAGGATCTCGAGCCGCTCTGAAAGAGGAAATATGGGACGGTCCGCGCCCTTGAGCTTGCGAATTGAAGCATCCTCATTCACCGCCACGACCAAGATGTCCCCCTGCTGCCGGGCATAGGTCAAGAGATGGATGTGTCCACCGTGCAGCAGATCGAAACAACCGTTGGTGAAAACGACCTTCCGGCCCCGGCGCCGCCATTCCTGGCGGGCTCGGCACAGGGATCCCAGTTGGAAGTGTTTGCGTCCGATCCCGGTTTTCACAGGTGAACTCCGCCTCTTGGGGCCTCAGTCCATGTAGCCCAGATCGCGCAGCTGCTGCTCGATCTTTTCCCGGTCTTGTGGCTCCAGTTCGCGGGTTACCTGGATGTTCTCCAAGGGGTGCTTCTGCTTGCCCCATCCGATCTTTCCCCAGGCCCGCTCGTGCGCATAATAGAACAGCATCTTGGATGAGGCCTCCACCAAGCCAGCGCCCAGGGTCAAGACCCATTCGCGCGTCAGGACATAGATGATGGTCATGGTGGTCAGGGATGCGATCACGCGCCAGCTGATCGCCTTGATCACGGTCCGTGAGTGGGTTTCACCCAGCTTGCTTTTCAAACTTCTTGACATGCACGACTCCCGGCGCTCATTTTAGCCTGTTCTCTCATAATTTCAAGTCTCCCGCTGCCCTCGAGGCCCTGCCGATCCATGCTCAGGTATCGTGGCGCGCATAAGATTTCATCCGGATCTTCTCCGAGAATTCCCAGGAGTGGTCGGGGCGGAAGATGCCGTCATCCGTCAACCGGGAGGAGACCATGAAAGAGTACAGGCTCCTGTGGTAGTCATAGGGATATCCGTCCCGCTTGTGGGTCGCCACGTCCAGGTAATAGGTGCCGTTCACCAGATTCAGCCGCTCCATCCGGCAGACAACCGTTCCCTGCCCCTGGGCCTCGACCGCGGCATACTTCTCCAGCAGGGTGTTGGTCCCGTAGACCAAGATCCCCTGCGAGTTGAAGATCCCGATCCCGAACACAAAATCCTGGATCCGGGAGTAGGCCTCCACATCCATCTCGATGATCATGCCCTCGTCCGGCGAGAAGACATGTTTTTCCTTCCCCTCCAGCCCCTTCAAACGGACCTTCTTGATCTCAAGCTCCCGCTTGCCCCAGCGGTTCTCCCGGCGCTCCTCTGTCTCTTCGAAGTGCTCCTCCTGTTCGATCTCCTGCTGCCGCAGCTCGAAGTCATCCTCTGCCTTCTCCGTCACGTCCTGGAGATAGGCGTCGATGACCCGGCGCGGCTCTCCAATGGTCTGCACACGGCCATGCTTCAGCCAGGCCACGTGGTCGCAGATCTTCTCCACGGTGCTCAAGTCATGGCTGACGAACAGGATGGTCTTTTTGCGGCGGCGGAAATCATCGATCCGGTCCAGGCATTTTGGCACGAAAGAGGCGTCCCCCACTGCCAGGACCTCGTCCACGAGCAGGACGTCCGGATTGACGTTGATGGCGATGGAAAAACCCAGGCGCATGTACATGCCGGAGGAATAGGTCTTGACTGGGGCGTCGATGAACTCCTCCAGTTCCGCAAAACGCACGATGTCGTCGTACCGCTCATGGATCTGTTTCTTGGACAGTCCCAGCATGATGCCGTTGATGAAGATGTTTTCCCTTCCGGTGATCTCGGGATGGAACCCGGCCCCCAGCTCGATCAGGGCAGACACCTTGCCGTGAACTTCGACCCTCCCGGAAGTCGGCTTGGCGATGCCCGCCACAACCTTGAGCAGCGTGCTCTTGCCGGAGCCGTTCTCGCCGATCACGCCGAAGGTGGTTCCGGTCTCGACATGGAAGGAGATATCATCCAGGGCATGAACCAGCTCATCGGGCCGCAGCGACCGGAACAGATCGCCCTTGAGCAGGGCGCTCTTGAAGGTCTTAAAGCGGTGCTGAGAAGAATATTTCTGATAGATGCGGGAGAGGTTCTCGAGCTCGATGGCGTGCATTTAGACCTCCTCCGGAAAGGAATCACGCAGCTTGTCGAAGATATAGTAGCCGAAGATAAGCAGGACCAGTCCCACCAGGAAGGTCACACCCAGCCGCTTCCATCGGATGAGCTCTCCGTAGAATATGCAGTTCTGATAGCCCCACATGATGTGGGTCATGGGATTCAGCTGGACGAGGGTGTTCACTATCTTGTTGTTCTGGATAACAGGCAGGGTTAGAGGATAGATGATGGGCGTGCTGAAGAACCAGAGCGTGATGAGGTTGACCAGGATGTCCTTGATGTCGCGGAAGTGTACGGTGAGGGCCGATACCAGAAAACTGATCCCGAGTGTAAAAACGAACTGGACCAGGATCACAACGGGCAGGAACAGGAGGTAGGGGAATGCGTCCTCGATTGGCTCAAGGATAATGGCATCAAGGCG
>JBGUED010000475.1:0-2488 GCA_041821525.1 Candidatus Aminicenantaceae bacterium
GGGCCTTACCACTCCATCGAAGATTTCCTGCTGCGGGTGTCTTTGACCAAAGCCGAGCTGTTTGCCTTGATCAAGGCCGGCGCGTTTGATTCGCTGGAGCCGACGCGCACCCAGCAGATCCTGTGCTATTTCCGTGGGCTCGAGGGGATCGGGGAGGTCGCAGACCTAAACACCAGGCAGAAAAAGCGGATGCTGGTGGAATCCCTGGGCTTTGACCCGGAGGGCGATTCACTCGTGCTGTTCGACGGGAAGCGGCCGGAGCTCCGGATCAAGGACCTGAAACGATATGCCGGTCATGAAGTGGAGCTGGTCGTCCGGGTGGTCGATGCCCGGCTCAAGGGCGTCAACAGCGGCCGCAAGTATTTTTTTCTATTCGAGGATGACACCGGGCTGCTGGAAGGCGTGGGGGAGACGAGGTGCCTGACGTTCGGATCGCCGCCGGCCTGCTTCCTGCGCGCCGTGATCCGCAGTGATGGGAAGGGGCGGCCTAAGGCATATAACTGTTCTTTCCGTGAATGATTCAAGCCTCTGAAGCATTCATAAAGAATGTCGACTCTTGATCATGAACTAAAGATAAATTTTGTGTCGACATTCTTTACCCTCCGGGCGAACCGACCTCGGCACATCGACTTCGTCATGGCCCATTCGACGTAGTGCACTACGCCTCATGAGCCACTTCCTTGTCGCTGCACCGATCTCGATCCGTGAATGATTCAGAATCCTTCGCTTTATGATGCTGAGTTGCCGGAGGAGCAGAAAATCATTACACTACACAGGCACATCAATCACAGAGGAGAATAAGTATGGCGATTCAAGTCGGAAACACAGCCCCTGATTTTAGACTGAAGGACAACCGCGGAAACGAAACACATCTGGCGGATTACAGAGGAAAAAGAGTCCTCCTTTCCTGGCATCCCCTGGCCTGGACTTCGGTCTGTGCTGCCCAGATGAAGTCTCTGGAAGAGAACAAGGCGGCCTTTGCCGAGCTGAACATGGTGGCTCTGGGCCTGAGTGTGGACAGCGTTCCCAGCAAGAACGCCTGGGCCAAGGAGCTCGGTGTGGCAGAGACCAGGCTGCTGTCGGATTTCTGGCCGCACGGCGGAGTGGCAAAAGCATACGGGCTGTTCCGGGAGGAGCAGGGAACCTCACAACGGGCCAATGTCATCCTCGACGAGGCCGGTCAGGTGGTCTTCGTCAAGGTCTATGACATTCCTCAGCTGCCGGATATCTCAGAGATTCTCCAATTCCTTGAGACCTGACAAGGAGGGATCATGCATGTGATCCAGGCTATACAGGAGCGACGGGCTTTCCGGTCTCTGGATCCGGTCAAGATCACCAAGGAGCTGGTCGAGGAACAGTTGCAGAAAGAAAAAAAAAGGCCGGGCAGGAAGGCCCTCGAAGAATTCCTGTATATCGACCGCTTCGGATCCAGAAGCTGATGCCTCTTTATCACTCGTCGAACAGATCGAGCTGTCCCTTTTCGATCTTCGTGACGATCTCCTGCAGCAGCGGATAACGTTTCATGAGGTCCAGGGGGACATCGACTTTTTCTCCGGTAAGCTTGTTTTTGAGCTGGAGGGCGTTGGCCAGCGCCTGTCCCTGATAATGATTGTTGGTGACGACGAACACGTCCCGGCTTTTCTCTCCCAACCCTTTGATCCGCTCAACCCATTCGTTCAGTTCTTCCTCTCCGTACAGGTAGTTGTAGCGAGCGTCTCGGCCGGCACTCCGGCTGAACCAGTTCTTGTAGTTACGCCCGTGAAGGCGCACGTACGAGAATTCGGGATGCGTGTGGATCGAGGTCGGAGAAAGAGAATCATTGATGACCGGCTGATCGATGTTGCAGAATCCGACCTTGTTGGCCTGCAGCCATAGGATGAAATCGGCCCGGTTCCAGGAGTCGTGCCTGACCTCCAAAGCCAAAGGATAGTCACGGAAGGCCTGAAATATGTTCTCGAGGTGTTCCCGGTTCTTCCTGGAATCCTTGAACGACCAGGGAAACTGAATGAGTATCGCACCTAGTCGGGAGTGGGCGCGGAGCGGCTCGATCCCCAGCTTGAATTCATCTGTCTCCTTCTGAGAGAATCTTCGTTCCCCATGTGTGAAGTTCTGGTGCAGCTTCACAGCGAACAGGAAATCAGGGTGATGTTGGACCTTTTTCACCCAGGATAGGGTCACACGCATGACGGGGGGGCGGTAGAATGTGCTGTTGACCTCTACCATATTGACAAAATCGGCCAGGAATACCAGGGCATGAAAATCCGCGCTTTTGTGCGCTGGATAGACAATCCCCTCCCAGTCTTTGTAGCTCCACCCCGCTGTGCCGATATGAAACTGGGCCATTGGAAATATATTTTAGCATACTGCAGATTTTAAGCCAGCCTCAGCTGGTTGGAGCAAAGTGCAGGGAGCGATTAACCCATGTATTCAGACATATGGCGAGTGTAGTATTCACTTTAGAGGGTGGGCGATTCATGTGAAACGTAAC
>JBGUED010000476.1:0-2473 GCA_041821525.1 Candidatus Aminicenantaceae bacterium
ATGCCGGACGGCCCGTCCCACCGGTAGGTGACTCCGTCCGAATGGGCATAGGTCCAGGCGGCCGCCATCAAGGCATAGTCCAGGCGGGTCTGATCGGGAATCCGGCCCCGGCCCTCCACCAGGTTCTTGTAGGTTACATTCTCAGCCTCCGCCAGTGCCTTCCGCCGTTCCGGCGACCAGACATTGAGGCTGAAGGTGGTGAACTTTTCGCTCATGGCCTTTAGCACATCGGGATTTGTCTGGTAGGGAAAGCCCTCGACCCGGCTCTGCTCCACTGTGAACCCGCCGTACTCGTCCCGGGAGGTCATCAGGGTCCCGCGAGCGGTCGTCCCAACCACTTTAGGGGCCGCCATCCCCACACCCAGTACGGCTCCCCCCACGGACAGAAGTTTGATAAAATCGCGTCTGTCGAATGAATTTTTGTTCATACCGATGCCCCCTCAGGCGGTCCTGCGCAAAAAGACCAGGCGGGCCAGCAGAAACCCGGCGGCCAGTGCTACGAATCCCAGGACGGTCCCCATGACCAGAGCGCCCTTGACCGCACCCTCTTCTATGAATCCGGCGATGACCTCCAGCACGAAGATGACGTAGGCGTATTCCAGCGCGACCAGCAGCCACTGCCACCATTTGACGGCCAGCTTCCGCTTGGCCGTGGATTGGATGATCCGGATCAACGCTGCGGTCGTCACTGCCCCGATGAGGATGTGGATCATGAGTTCGACTCCTTCTTCTACCTTATAAAATGTGTTTCCATGGAACACAATATGATAACATAAACGGGATCAGGCTTTGATGATTTTGACGAATTGATTGATCCGGCAGGCTTCGGATCTGTAGGCTAGGATTCGGAACGCAGCTTGGCCATGAACCTGTCCCGGTCGATGATCACTCGGGAGTGGGTTCCCTGGCCGACCGCGCCGAAACCGTCCCATGCCTGAACCGTGAATTCCAGCACTCGATCCGCACGGTTGACCAACGTGGCCTCAGCCGTGACCCGGCCGCCCAGGGGGGTGGCGCGCATGTGCTCAACCGCAACCCGCGTGCCGACCGTGGTCCAGCCCTCAGCCAGATAGCCCTGGACCGCTTCCTGGGCAGCAGCTTCCATGAGTGCGATCAGCATGGGTGTCGCCAGGACCTCCACCGATCCCGAGCCCAGCTCCTTAGCCGAGTGCTCCCGCTCCACTGCGAGGGAGCGGCGCGCCGTTACATTCAGAGGGATGAGTGCGTCCATCTCCATGCCCGACTATTTTTTCACCCGTTCCTGGATCCAGTCTCCCATGAGCTGGAGCACTGCCGGTGAGATGGTCTCCTCTATCTTTCCGTATTCACTCACCGCCCCGGTATCCGCTGTCTGGAACAGGTGGTTCAATCCGGGCATCTCCTTCAAAATGACATCGCTGTTGCCTCCTGCCTTCAGGGCCTTCCCGATCTCGGCCAGGTTCTCCTTGGGCGGGACTTGGAGGTCTTTCTCGCCGTTGAGGGCCAGCACCGGGCATCGCACATCCCGCAGGGCCGGGCGCGGATCATAGGTCAGAAAGTAAAGAAACCAGTCCGAGAGGACCTGTTTGATCTGGGCCTCGAACTCCTTGTCGGACACCTCGGCCTCCTTGCGTTCCTCCTCGCTCAACTTGGCCAGGTCCTCCTCATACATGCGGCGCAGGTCCGTTTCCATGGCCTGCTTGTCTTTGCCCGACTTAAGGACGCCGTATACACGTCTGGAATCTTCGAGGCTTTTCATGATGTCCTCTTCGCTCGTCCCGTTGGCCCGCTGGATGAGCTCGCTCTGCATGTACAGGATCTCCTCCCCGGTCAGGCCTGTCCCGGCCAGAAGGACGATGAAGGCCACATCCTCGGACCGGGCCGCGGCCATGGGGGCGATGATGCCGCCTTCGCTGTGCCCGATCAGGCCGATCCGTGCGGGATCGATCTGCTTGTGATTCTTGAGGAAGGCCACACCCGTCAGAACATCGCCGGCCAGCTCGTCTGTGGTCGACTCACCCAGATTTCCGGTCGTGCCGCCCACTCCGCGATCATCCACCCGCAGCACGGCAATGCCGCGCCGTGTAAGGTGATCCGCAATGACCAGGAAGGGCTTGTGGTTGAAGATCGTTTCGTCCCGGTTCTGGGCGCCGGAGCCTGTGATCAGGAGTACAGCCGGGAAGGAGCCCTCTCCCTGCGGCAGGGTCAGGGTGCCGGCGATGGTAATGCCCGCTTTCTGGTTCTCGTAGGTGGCCTCCTCTTCCCGGTAGGGGAAGGGTTTCTGCGGGGTCTGGGGGCGTTTGACCTCTTCCACTTTTTCCACTTTCTCGAGTTCCAGGGGGAGCTCCATGCCCGCCTGTTTCAATATGGCCTGCATGTGTTTCCCGTCAGGCTGGAGCGTGCCCCTGACCTCAATGCCCCCTTGCTTGTACACCATGACAATAGCGCCCTCTTCCACCGTCACCGAATCCATGCGCAGGTCCATGGCGCTTTG
>JBGUED010000477.1:0-2456 GCA_041821525.1 Candidatus Aminicenantaceae bacterium
AGCGCTGTTCCCCACGAAAATCCGATGCATATCATCAGCCAACACAAGAAGCCGGTTTTTTTCATGCTGCGTCCTTATTCCCTGAGAATAAACCGAGTTCATTGTTATGCGGATCTCGCTCCAAGTCAATGGGAAACGGGCACTTCGCATTGCTAATTCTTCCGAACTCTGCTACAATTACCCGGTCAAGTCCATTTGGGGGATTCCTTGACAACGTGGTTGATATCCTTAATCTTATGGCGACTTTTATGATAAACAAGGAACACTAGATATAGTATTAGAAAATAACGCGGTTGTCTATATAGCGATTTTGTCTTGACATCCGAGTGAAAAACTAGATACAATACCCGTAACTTCGGTCAGCAAAAATGCGAATCCCCCCCAATCCCTACCTGAAATATGTCTTTGCAGCACTGTTGTCCTTTTTCCTTTTGGGAGGGGAACCCGAAGAATTCGGCTCGGATAAGAACTTTTTCCAGGACTACCTGATCCCCAAGCCCGTGATCCAGATCGGCCTGGGAATCAATCTCAGCCAGATCCAGATCTCGGCATCTGCGGGGATGAAGGTCTATGAAGTCAAGACAAAGTATCACCTCATCGCTGGCAACGCTGATGAGGCGTTCATCAAGGGCAACAAGGAGCTGCTGACCGAGAAATTTCTCATCCAAGTAGCGCAGACACGCGACCAGGAGGAGGCCGAGCGCCGGGCCCAGGAGATCAGGTTCATCATTGATCGCAAGGTCTTTGTGACGACCGGAAACGAATCGGGTGTTGACGGGAGCTATAAGGTTGTGATCGGTGATTTCCTCACCCGGGAGGATGCGCTCAGCTACATCATCAAGCTCAATCGGCTGGGTGTCAGAGATACCTGGATCGTTCGGGAGGAGGTCACGGAAACGGAGTCCCGGCCTCTCTGGATCCTCATCAATGACGAGCTGAAGAGCCTGCGGGATGCCACAGTCTTGTATTTTATCCCCAGCAGCCCGCAGAGCTATCTATCGTATAAGGGGCGTGACTACCGCGGTATCTTAATCCTGAGGGCCAGCCGCAGGGGGATCGTGCTCATCAACACTCTCAACCTGGAAGACTATCTCAAGTCCGTGGTTCCGAGCGAACTGTCTCCGTACAGCTTCCCTCAGATCGAGGCGCAGAAGGCCCAGGCTGTAGCGGCCCGGACCTATGCGATGAAGAACTTTGGTCAGTACAGAGACCTGGGATTCGATCTGGTGGATACGCCGCGCTCCCAGTTCTACCGCGGCATGAATGCCGAACATCCCCTGAGCACACAAGCTGTGGACGAGACGGCCGGGGTAGTGGCCAAATACAAGGGGCGTTTGATTAACGCGCTGTACACCAGCACCTGCGGGGGGGCCACGGAGGATGTGGAGAACGTGTTCCTGGGACCTGCTCTCCCATATCTGCGGAGCACCGAGTGTGTGTACGAAAAGCAGAGGCAGTGGCCTGTGGCCACCCAGGCGTATCTCGCCCCGGTCTATTTCGAGGGAAGGAACGTGAGCCCGGATATCGCGCTTTTGATCAGCCTGGGAGTGATCCCTCTTCAGACCGATCCCGCATATTTTGGGGAACCGGTCGGCGCGGATGACATGCAGGTGTGGGTGGGCAGAGCCAGCAGCCTGCTGGGCAAGCCCTCGCTCGATTCGCCGGGCACGCTGGTGGGAGGCGTCACCATAGAGGGATTCCTAGCCTATATGGTTCATGTGTTCGGATGGGAGGAACGCATTACACGGCTGCTCCAGGAAAAGGAAGCGGAATTTGTCTTCAACAGCGACAACGGCTGGTCTGAACGGTCAAGGTCCATGGTCGTGTATTTTCTTCAGGCCGGGATCCTCCCGTCTCCGGAAAGCGTAGGCCCGCACGACCGGGCACTCTCACGGGGGGAGGCGGTCTCCTATTTGGCGAAGATGTTGAGTAGCTACCGTGATTTTCGTGATGCAGGTGTTTTTCAGGGCGTAGAGGGACAGGAGCTCGAGCTGCGTGTGAACGGAGACTCCCTCAATTTCAGTCTGGCTCCCGAGGCCTTCCTGATAAGGAACCAGGACGGACACATCACATTCGTCCGGAGCCTGGACCTCCTGGGAGGCGAGAACCTGCGCTGGATCCACAGGGACGGGCAGATCGCCTATCTCGAAGTCCTTTACACTGCGTACTCCAACCTCCTCGACCGCAGCTCGAAATATCATTCCTGGAATGTGCGGACTTCACGAGAAGAGCTGGGTGAGCAGATCAATCGTTTCTATCCGATCGGGGAGCTCCAGGACCTCGTCCTGGGGAACCGCGGCCGCTCCCAGCGGCTCATGGAGCTGCACATCAAGGGAAGCGAAACCGACGCCGTTGTCAGGGGCTTCCGCATCCGGACCGTCCTTGGCCTGAGGGAAACTCTCTTTGTCCTGGATAAAGAATTCGATGCAGAGGGACACGTCGCTCATTTTGTCTTT
>JBGUED010000478.1:0-2451 GCA_041821525.1 Candidatus Aminicenantaceae bacterium
CGATCCGATCTTCTGCTGCCAAGGTCCCATCCGAAGCGAACACAAGAAGTTTCTTCAGCACATCCGTCACGGCCAGCCGGTCGTTGGGAAGCATCCTCGGCAAGAGTGGAAAGCCCAGTTCGCCCGGCCCCTGGCCTTTTGGCCCAAAAGCCGTCACGAATCGTCCCTCAGGAGTGAATTTATAGAAACAGAATTTTTCGCTGCCGAGGCTCAGCAGGTAAATATTGCCTTGGGAATCAACCTGAAAGGCATTGATATCGACAAGGCCTGCCTCAACAACCGCCGGATCTTCCGTATCCAGGATCAAAAGTTCTTCCAGGAGCAGAGAAGAGGGCTCTCCTTCGATGCTGTAGGGAGCGATATGGTTGACTATGACCTCCACACCTTCCTCTAGATACTTTGCGACCTTCTGAGATCCACAGCCGAAAAGGATTGGAAGAAGGGCTATTACCAGGTAAAGAAGTGAGTTTTTTTTCATGTCCTGTTTATAATACACCAAGTCAAGGAGAATTCACCCTTTTTTGGATCAAGATGGAGAAGGTTTTGGCTTATTCGTGGTGCAGGCTTTTGACGGGATCGGACAGGGCCGCCCGGGCAGCATGCCAGCTCATCGTCAATCCTGCGACCAGCAGGGACAGCAAGGCTGCCAGGGCGAACATCCACAACTCGATGTCGATCCTGTATGCGAACTGATCCAGCCATTTCCGAGAAGCGATCCAGGCGGCCGGCCAGGCGAACAGATTGGAGATCAGGACCCACTTCAGGACATCTTTGGTAAAGAGCAGGAGGATATTGTGTACGCTCGCTCCCAGGACCTTGCGGATGCCTGTCTCCTTGGTCCTGCGGACCACGGTCACGGCGGTTAATCCGAACAGGCCCATGCAGGCGATGATCAGAGCGAAACCGGTCGACCATCCCACGATCCGGCCCCAATCCCGCTCCCGGCGGTATTCCCAGGCCAGGGCATCATCCAGAAACGTATGGCTGAAGGGGAGATCCGGCCGGAGCGATCCCCATATCGACTCCAGCCGCCGGAGCACGGCGGCTTCCTCTCCTTCCCGCACCTTGATCAGGATGTTTGTAAACCGCTGGATAGGTGGAAAGCCCCGGGGGCCGAAGGCCATGGGGCCGATGGGGACATGAAGAGAGGCGACATGAAAATCCCTTACAACTCCGATGATGGTGGGATCGAAGGTGTATTCGGGGGGAAGCTTGTCTACGGCGAAATCTGAGAACCTCTTGCCGATAGGATCTTCAAGACCGAAATCCCAGACATAGGCCACGAGCAGGATGAAGAAACTCAAGCCGATTCCGAGCCCCAGGATGTTTATAGCGGCGGTCAATTTCTGCTTCCGGAGGATGCGGAAGGCTGTCTTGATATGATTCCAAAGCATATCGGCACTCTCCAAGGAGATGAACGTTCAATGACTTTTACCGCGAATCGAGCTCAATATTCCTCAAGGCACTAAAATTCTTGATAGTTTAAACCTCGGCTAATCCCGGCCACATTCCACAGATCTGCTGATCTTCCGCAATAATTCCCAGATCTCAGAATCCGCTTGTTTGGGAGAGATGCAGAAAAATACGGCTGTCCTATTTAATTTTTCACAATTCCAGGAGTGGATCTCAAAATTCAGCTTTTTCATATTCCCTCCTGGCCGGCAAGCTTGGAAAACACGGACATGAAAGCATCGATGTCTTCTTCAGTGTTGTAGAAATGAGGAGAGATCCGTATCTGCCCCTTTCCCCAGCGCCGCGCTGTGACAAATATGTTTTTCTCTTTCAATTTTCTGCCGATCACCTTCTCGTTCTCCGTGAAGAACGACACTATGGGAGATCGATTTCCATCCGGGGTGAAAAATCTGACATTTGTTTCGCGCAGACGTTTCCTAAGATAACTCACCAGCCCTAAATTATACTTTTCTATGGTCCCCATCCCGATTCCCTGTATGTAATCGAGCGCAGCATCCAGGCCATAGACGCTCTCAAAACTCAGGGTGCCATATTCATATCGACGGGCAGATTCAGGGAGCGGATTGCTCTCCATGGTCTCCAATGACATGAAATCATCCGTGCTGGACCAGCCCAGCCTGTCGGGCTGAAAAATGGGCACAAGGGATTCTCGGACATATAAGAATCCGAGTCCGTTGGGGCCATTCAACCATTTGTACGGGATCCCCGACATGAAATCCACGTCCTCGGCGCGGACATCTACCTTGATCCCTCCAATGGCTTGGGCGCTGTCTACGATTAGATAACCTCCAAAGGAATGGACAATGTCCGCTAGCTTCTTGAGATCATGCCTGAATCCGTTGAGATAGCTGACGTGGCTCACCACGAATGCTCGGGTTCGCTTATCCGCCAGAGCTGCGAATGCAGAGGGCGGCACAGCGCCGTTCTGCTGCCTGGCGATCCTTATCTCGATCCCACGTTTCCTCAAGTCGTTCAATA
>JBGUED010000479.1:0-951 GCA_041821525.1 Candidatus Aminicenantaceae bacterium
TTGCCTTGATTTATTCTGTTTGAAATCCATGGGGCGGTGGGTGGGTCCTCGACGAGAACAGATCAAATCAAGGCAAATCTTCTCCTTATCTCCTTGATATAACCGGATGGAAAGTGTATCATTTTTGTTTATTGCGGCTTGGATCATTCATAAAGAATTGACATTATCCAGCTCATAATATTAGAGGAGAAAGATCATGACTGAAAAATACGTGTACTTCTTCGCACAGAACAACGCTGAAGGCGACCGCACCATGCGCGATACACTGGGCGGCAAGGGGGCCAATCTGGCTGAAATGGCCGGGATCGGTCTCCCCGTGCCTCCTGGATTCACCGTGTCCACCGATGTCTGCAGCCTGTATTTCGAGGCCGGCAACCAGATCCCGGCGGAGGTGGAAGAGCAGATCCTGGCCAACCTCCGGAAGCTGGAAGAGACAGCCGGTTTGACCTTGGGGGATGAGGCCGACCCTATGCTGGTGTCGGTCCGTTCCGGCGCTAAATTTTCCATGCCGGGCATGATGGATACCGTTCTCAACCTGGGACTCAATGACGCGACCGTCGAAGGCCTGGCCCGCAAGAGTGGAAACCGCCGTTTTGCCCTTGACTGCTACCGGCGCCTCATCCAGATGTTCAGCGATGTGGTGCTCGAAGTCCCGAAGCGAAAATTCGAGGACAAGCTCAAAGAGATGAAGGCTGAGAACGACATCACCAATGATTTTGATATCTCCGAAGATCTGTGGCAGGAGACCATCGCTGTTTTCAAGGGCATTGTCAAGCAGGAAGCCGGTGTCGATTTTCCCCAGGATGTCAAAGAGCAGCTGTTCATGGCCGTCTCGGCCGTGTTCCGCTCCTGGCACAATCCGCGCGCCATCACCTACCGTCGACTCAACCACATCTCCGAAGACCTGGGCACGGCCGTCAACGTGCAGCTCATGGTGTTCGGGAACTACGG
>JBGUED010000479.1:961-2445 GCA_041821525.1 Candidatus Aminicenantaceae bacterium
TGGGTTTCACCCGGGATCCCGCCACGGGCGCCAAGGAACTCTACGGCGAGTACCTGATCAATGCCCAGGGCGAGGATGTGGTGGCCGGAATCCGGACACCTTCTCCTCTCCGAGAGCTGGAAAAAGACATGCCTACCGTGTTCCGGGAGCTGAAGGACACCACCACCAGTCTGGAAAAGCACTATGAAGATGTGCAGGACTTCGAGTTCACCATCCAGGAGGAGAAGCTCTATATGCTGCAGACCCGCTCTGGAAAACGCACCGGTCAGGCGGCCGTCAAGATCGCAGTTGACCTGGTGGAGGAAGGGCTGACCACCAAGGAGAAGGCCCTGATGCTGGTGGAGCCGGGTTCTCTGGACCAGCTGCTGCATCCTGTGTTCGATATCGAGGAGAAGGCTGCGACCGAAGTCCTGGCCAAGGGGCTGGCCGCCTCTCCGGGAGCAGCAGCAGGCCAGGTGGTTTTTACAGCCGACGAGGCTGTCGCCTGGAAACAGGAAGGCCGCGAAGTCATCCTGGTCCGGGAGGAGACCTCTCCCGACGATATCCACGGCATGAGCGCCTCTCAGGGGATTCTGACGGCGACCGGGGGCATGACCTCCCATGCGGCGGTGGTGGGACGCCAGATGGGCAAGCCCGCTGTCGTGGGCTGCGGATCCATGGTGCTGAATGAGAAAGACAACTCTTTCCAGGTCGGATCCACCGTGATCAAGCAAGGCGAGAGCATCTCCATCGATGGAGCCACCGGAGAGGTGCTGCGGGGCGAGATCAAGACGAGACCCTCGGAGATCCTCCAGGTCGTCAAGGGAAAATTCAAACCCGAGGACTCCGAGATCTTCGGCTACTTCACCAAGCTCCTTTCCTGGGCGGACGAGGTGCGGCGCATGAGCGTGCGTGCCAACGCGGACACGCCTGAGGATGCCGGGGTCGCTTTTGCCTTCGGCGCCCAGGGTATCGGCCTGACCCGGACCGAGCACATGTTTTTCGACAAGGATCGGCTTCCTTTCATAAAAGAGATGATCATGTCCGAGTCCGAAGAAGACCGCCGTGCCAATCTGGACCAGCTGCTCCCGTTCCAGCGCAAGGATTTCTACGAGCTGTTCAAGGCCATGCACGGCAATCCTGTTACCATCCGTACGCTCGATCCCCCGCTCCACGAGTTCCTGCCCAAAAAAGAGGAGCTGATGGTGGAGATTGCAGAGCTCAAGGCTTCAGGGAGCAGCGATGCGGATAAGATCCGGGAACTGGAGGTGGTCCTGGAACGTGTCAAAGCCCTTTCCGAGTTCAATCCGATGCTGGGCCACCGGGGCTGCCGTCTGGGTGTGACCTTCCCGGAGATCATCGAGATGCAGGCCCGTGCCATTTTCGAGGCGGCCTGCCAATTGGCCAGCGAGGGCGAGAAGGTCCTGCCCGAGATCATGGTGCCGCTCATCGCCGGCGTTGAGGAGCTGGCTAATCAGAAGGAGATCATCGTGCGCATCGCTGAA
>JBGUED010000480.1:0-2438 GCA_041821525.1 Candidatus Aminicenantaceae bacterium
GGACCAGAACCGCGAAGATGTCAACCATAAGGGAAAAAAACAGGGCGAAACCCGTGTCTCCGAATAGATAGAAGTCTGAGAAAAATCCCTCCAGCGTATGGTTGAGGGTCATGGTATCGAAGGTCAGGGCCCCCATAAAAGATAAAGACGTGCATGAATCCGGAGAACACTCGCTCGATCTTCAATGTGCAGCGCTGCAGGAGGATCTTGGAGAGGGCCGATCCGAGCCTCCGTGCCAGGTTCCGGAACCTTTGGTCCGGCTGACCGGATCTTATGATCCGGATGCGCTGGATCACCGGGATTGAAAAACCGGAGATCGTGGCGAGAATGATCAGAATGAAGATCCCTTTACCTAATGGAGACAGCATGGTCCCTCCTTTCGGGGTCGGCCGGTGCGGACCGGTGCATCTTAAAACTCATAGGCCAGACCCAGACGGATTATCCGGGGAGATTGGATCTCGGTGGCGTAGCGCTCAGGATATTCGGGCCGTGTCCACTCGTTTTCCTCGGTCGCCAGATAGCGATTCATGATGTTGAAACCGTCCAGGATAATCCTCAGCCTGGACGTACTCCCGAGACGCAGGATCTTCTCGACCCTCACGTCCATGGTGTTGTTGTATTCGTACCGGGATACTCCCCGGGGGTTGGCTTGGATGTAGAAGGGGCCTTGATTGAATCCTTCAATGATGATTTTGCGGGCAAAAGGCTGCCCGTCATAGTATTTGATGACCAGCCCCAGTCGGATGTCATAGGGTGCCAGATAGTCGATGCCCAGGCGGGCGGTATAGGCCCGGTCGAAGCGAACCCTCCCCTTTGCGTTTATCAGGTTGTTCGGGCTGTAAAACAGGTCACCTATCACCCCATCGTCGTTCTCGTATTCAGTGTTCCCGGGATTGGTGTGGCCGTCAGCCTGGATGGCGGTCAGGGACAGAAAGAACGTGAACCGATCACCGAACCGCTTGATCAGATTGATATCCGCACCAAAGTAGACCGAGTTGCGCGTGTCGGGCTCGACGTTCGTGAGCAGATACTCATCCTGGCCCATGGTCTCAGGATCCTGGTTGAAGACCGTAAAGAGGAGATCGTCATAGGTGTTGGGGATCCGGTCGTCTCCGCTGTCGACATAATATTCGGGTGTGTAGGCATCAAAGGGGACTCCCACGTTCAGGCTGTGGACCAGGAAAGTGGTGTTGCGGGTGAATCCGGAGAGGCTGAAGGACCAGCTCTTCCCGAAGCTGGCGCTGTAACTGACGCTGAATTCATCAGTGCGGGGCCTTTTGATTCCTGGATCTATGAGGCTGTACCAAGCCCCCTCCCGCCGGAGCAGCTGGCCGGCTTCTCCCTTCTGGAATGCTCCGTCATGGTTGGCGTCGTTCCAGGCATATGCCAGACCGGATAAGGCGTTGGGATTGCCGAAGGTTAGATAGTTGAGGGGGAGGGTGTTGTAATACCGGGCATAGGAAATTTTGAGGACCGTGGACCTGCTCCGTGTCATGGGGATACTGACTCCAAGTCGAGGGGCGAGATTGACCCAACTGATCTCGCCTCCGGTTGAGAGGGCCTGGTCTTGACCGAGGATGGGGGAGGCGAAAGCATCGTCTCGATTCGGTACCCAGGCTTTGCTTCCGCTCAGTCCCAGGCCGGCGTAAACCGTGAAAAGGCCCGGGAATATCATACTGTCCTGCACGAACAGGTTCCACTGCCGCCCGGATTCATACTGTTTCAGAGGAGTGTTATAGAAAACGACTTCGACGGCCTGATCTTCCTGGAAATGCAGGTGCATGTCCTCCCAGATTTCCTTCTGAGAGACGGCCGAGGCATTCTGCCAGGACAGGCCGTACTGAACGCGGTGACGTGCGCCCAGGAGAGGCTCCAGCCACAGGTCTCCCTTGAAATCGAGTGTAAGTGACTGGCTCCGGTCTTCCGAGGCGAGAGGGGCGGCGCCGCTGGGTGTCTGAAGGAAGATTTCCTGGCCATAAGGGCCGGGGATGTTCTCCTGGAAATCGGAAACAAAATCCGCCTGGGCAAAGCCCAATCCGAGGCGAATGCTGTGGTTGGGGCGTAGGCGCTTGTCCCAGAGAAGCTGGGCAACGGTGAAGCGCTCGTTCCGGATGTTGGTGACGGAAAACGGCACTGCGCGGTCCGCACCGTAGGAATCGTGAGCCAGGGTCTGGCCGGTCCAGAGGAACCGCAGCCGGCTGGTGTCTGAGATGTGGGTGAGCCCGAAGGTCCCGGATAGCAGCTTGGACCGGTCATATTCCGCAAACTCTGCGATGTCACGGGAAAGATCGAAGGCCGAAACAGAAGCAAAAAAATGGAGCTTCTTCGGGATCAGAGGGCCCGAGACACGGGCATTGCCGTCCAACATGTACTGAAACCCATTGCTCTCGGTCAAGCCTTCATGTTCCAGTTGAGGCGTGATGTTGGAGCTCTGCAGG
>JBGUED010000481.1:0-2428 GCA_041821525.1 Candidatus Aminicenantaceae bacterium
GCTGTTGTGATATTGATCGGGGGTTCTATTCCAGTCTCACATTTTTCGAAACTCTCCCACCTCAACAGGGTTTTCCGATACCTGTTTTCCGATGAATCCTTACATTTTTTCCTCTTTGGATTTCTGGCCTGGCTGTTGTGTTTCGGTTATTACATGGCCGGCCGGAAGAAAATCCCATATGTGCGGATCTTCCTGCTTTCCTTGGGATACGGCACCCTGCTCGAAGCGTGGCAGGCCATACTCCCCTTCAGGCATTTTGACAAGCGGGACATACTGTTGGATTTTATCGGGATATCCGCCTTCATGATCGCCTTCTGGGTGATGAAACGCTGGGGAATCATTTTGAAAAAAGCAGCGTCTTGAACCTAGTATTTATACTCAAGTTGAAATACTATTTGGGCAAGGTATTTGACTGATTTGATGTGTTGTGAGGAGCAGACATGAAAGGCATCATACTGGCAGGCGGATTCGGGACGCGGCTCTATCCCTTGACCATAGCGGTCAGCAAGCAGCTCATCCCGGTCTATGACAAGCCGCTCATCTACTATCCTCTCTCGGTGCTGATGCAGGCGGGGATTCGGGAGATCCTGATCATATCCACGCCCTATGACCTGCCGAGCTTCAAGAAGCTCCTGGGAGATGGTAGTCAGCTGGGGTGCCGTTTCGAGTATGCGGAGCAGCCCGAGCCCAAGGGCCTGGCCCAGGCCTTCACCATAGGCGCCGACTTTATCAGGAGCGACCATGTGGCCCTGATCCTGGGGGACAACATCTTCTACGGGGCAGACCTGGAGCGGACGCTGCAGGCAAGCCTCGATCCTGACGGGGCCGTGGTCTTTGCCTACTGGGTCTCGGAACCCAGCCGCTACGGGGTGGTGGAGTTCGACGAGAGCCACAAGGTGATATCCATCGAGGAGAAGCCGCTGGAGCCCAAGTCCAACTATGCTGTGCCGGGATTGTACTTTTACGACAATCAGGTCGTTGACATTGCGCGGAGCCTGGAGCCATCAGGGCGGGGGGAGTACGAGATAACCGATGTCAACCGCGCCTATCTTGAGCAGGGCAAGCTCAAGACCTCCATCCTGGGGCGCGGCACAGCCTGGCTGGATGCCGGGACCTTCGACTCTCTGCTGGAGGCCGGCATGTTCATTGAGGTGATCGAGAAGCGCCAGGGACTCAAGGTGGGCTGTGTGGAAGAAGTGGCCTATAACATGAAGTTCATAGACCGGGCCAAGCTCATCGAACATGCGGAGCGGCTTCAGAACAGCGGCTACGGGCAGTACCTCATGAAGATCCTACACCGCACGGACCATTGGGATGTGTGACGTACAGGAGATTGCTTCGGCCCTGCGGGCCTCGCAATGACGTGTTAAATCTGCTATAATACGCCGATATTTAAGGAGTTTTTCAGATGAGAAAAGGCATACATCCTGATTATCAAGAGACCGGTGTGACCTGTGCCTGCGGCGAATCTTTCAAGACCCGCTCCACCAAGAAGGAGATCCGGGTGGAGATCTGCTCCCAGTGCCATCCCTTTTTCACCGGGAAACAGAAATTCATCGACAGTGCCGGCCGCGTTGATAAATTCAGGAAAAAATACGGTGAATTCAATAAAAAATAGACGTTATGCTGCAAAAGCTGGAGGACCTGAAGGAGAAGTATAACCGCCTCCTTACCTCCCTGGCTGATCCCGCTGTACTCACCGACCCCCACAAACTTAGAACCATCTCCAAAGAAAAGTCGGAGCTGGACCCCATTATCCGCAAATACGACATCTTTGCAGAGGTGCAAAAGCAGATCCAGGACTCCCAAGAGATCCTGGATGATGCAGAGACTGAGGCCGAGCTCAAGGAACTGGCTGAGGCTGAGCTGGAGGAACTGGCGCAGCAGGGGGAGAAGCTCCAGGAGGAGCTGCGGATGCTGCTCCTGCCCAAGGACCCCAACGACGTAAAGGACGTCTTTCTGGAGATACGAGCCGGGGCCGGGGGAGATGAAGCCTCGCTTTTTGCCCAGGATCTCTTCCGCATGTACTCCCGCTATGCCGAACGCAGGGGCTGGCGGTCGGAGATCATGAGCACGAGCCAATCTCCCATAAAAGGCTTTAAAGAGATCATCGTCAACATCAAGGGGGACCGCGTCTACTCCCAGCTTAAGTATGAGAGCGGGGTGCACCGGGTGCAGAGGGTGCCCCAGACCGAGGCGTCGGGCCGTATTCATACCTCGACCGTGACCGTGGCGGTCCTTGTCGAGGCCGCTGAGGTGGACATCCAGCTCGATCCCAACGAGCTTCGCATCGATGCCTTTGGAGCCTCGGGCCCGGGCGGGCAGAGTGTAAACCGCAACTACTCGGCCATACGGGTGACGCATCTTCCCACCAAAATGGTGGTGTCCTGCCAGGACGAGAAGTCCCAGCACCGAAACAAGGAGAAGG
>JBGUED010000482.1:0-2427 GCA_041821525.1 Candidatus Aminicenantaceae bacterium
AGGATCAGGGACAGAGAGGCCAGCAGCACATTGAACTGGATCACGGTTCCGGATATCACCTCAGAGAGGTTTGATATCTCGATGTGAGACCGGTAAAGGTTCGCCTCCAGCAGGGCCCGGAGTTGCCGGCTGTAATACATCAGGTTCGCGATCACGATCAGGAGGTTCAGGCTCAGATATAGGAGAAGCATCCTCTTCTGAAACACCCTGTCGACATATATTCTTTTTCTTCGCTTATCCCTCATGGTCCAGTTCCTTATAGATCGTGGCAAGACAGGCAGAGCCTGCTCATGGTATTGTCCATCACCAGATATTTTGGATTCCCTGAATAATGATCGTGGCAGGATTCGCACCCGACTCTTCCCTGGGCTAAAACAATCCGCGGATCGATACTTTCCGGGGGATGAAACGTGTTGGGTTTTTGGGCATACACCTGCGCATAGTCCATCCCGACCGGATGAGAAAGCCCGATATCCGTGGGGTGTTCGAAGTTGAGGCCTCTGAGCTGGATGTCCGAGCCACTGGACAGGGTGCCGTCGTGACAGCTCAGGCAGTCCTTGGAGTTGTCATCCAGCACATCCAGGGACTCATAATCCAAGGGCGCCAGGTGGGCGCGCTTGACGGCCAGCGCGTGGGAATCCACCTCAAAACTGCTGAACTCTCCCTGATGGCACATATAGCAGAAAAGCTTCCCGGCACTCTCAGCACGCAGCAGAAAGGGACCGGGTTGAACGGTTTCACCGGCACCCTGATCCCGGCCGTATTGTCTGTGAGGGAAATGACAGGTCTCACAGACAATCTCATTTTCAAACAAGGGGAACTGTTCGGGGAGTGTCATGCTCGGAGTGAAACCGGACGGATGGGAGCGTTTCTCGCCGTCCGGATGACAGGAAAGGCACAGCCGGTTGGGGGACCGGATCAGGATCGAGGGATCCTTCAGCCCCAGGTGACACATGTCGCATTTCCCCTCAAAATCATGGGGATCGTCCTGAGTCTGCAGCGTCCAATGGGCCAGCACTGCGGCCAGGAGCACGGCTGCAAACGCTAAAACTCTCCTTGGGGTCATATCAGCTTTCTAACTCTGCGAGGAGAGCCTCCAGCCTCCACAGTTTCTCCCGATCGCCTTTTCCTCCCCTTGAATCCAATTGTTTCAGCAGAGCCTCGGCTTCCTCGATGGTCTTTTGACGCGCATTCAGGAAGACAAAAAAACCATTGAAGCTCCCTGCGACACCTGTAAGAAAATCGGTTTTCCGGAAGGAAATCACCTCTGGTTCCTCGCCGGCCTGGAACCTCTTCAAGATCATTTTCAGCCGGAAGACCGGACCGGCGATCTTGTGGGTGTACAGAAGGCCCAGCAGGCAGATCAGGATCGACGAGAAAAGAAACTGGGCGAGGACGGCGATGACAATGTAATGATTCAAGTCCTGAAGAAGGTCCGAAATAGCCTGGAACGCACTCCCGTAGGTACTTTCCAAGTCTTTATTCAAGAAAATGAATAACACTGCCAGAGAGATCCCGATGCTGAGGACCAAAACCGACAATATTTTCAGGACAAATTGGATCTCCTTTTTTAAGGGAATGATCGCCGCTGACTTCATGAGTTCCTCTTATACGCCCTCAGCAAGACATCATAGGCGTGTTTGAAGGCCGTTTTACTCTCTTCACTTCGCCCTGCCTGATCCAGGACCTCCGCCGCCCGGAAGATCACGACGAAAAAGCGAGGCTCCAGCAGGCATAAGGCCGCGACCTCATTGAGATCTTCTTCTGCGGGCGCCATCAGCGTGCGGCACAGGTGATACCCCAACAGAGCCCGCTTGCTGTCCCTGCTCTCCGTGAGTTGACTAAAATATTCGACGCTCTCATCCAGTCTCTGCAGGAACATCAGGCTGTATCCGACACCCAGCTCGGCGGTCTCATCCTCCCGGTCGATTTCCAGGGCTTTCTGGTAGCTGCCGAGGGCAAGCTCAAAATCCCGGCTGACCAGGAGACGGAATCCCTGTTGGAGAAACCGGGACGATTTCCGGTCCTGCATCACTCCCGCTGCGGACTGTGCCACATCCTCGGGCCGCTCCCCCTTGGTGAACCCCTCCCAATGAGAGCGGAATACCAGATTCAGGTTGGAGCGATATCCCGTGATCACCGAATGCAGGACATTGCCCCGGGCCACAAACAGCAGCGTGGGCTGCACGATGATCCCGAGATCGCCGTAGATCTCCTTATCCGGGTCAGGCACATGCTGGGTCGCCAACTTTGATCCGGAGGCGACGCGCGAAATACTTGGTCTGCCCGATGGTGTGGAGCCGATCGTTTTCACGCCGCTGGGTTACCCCGACGGGCAAGCAAAGCCCAAAATCCGCAAGCTTAAGGAAGATCTTGTGCGGTATGAGCGCTGGTGAGCCACACGAGCATGTAAATTTTGGGGATCTC
>JBGUED010000483.1:0-2417 GCA_041821525.1 Candidatus Aminicenantaceae bacterium
CCCGGCACTGATGACCACCCTGACTTCGCTGTAGAGCGGCAGTTTGGTGTCAGGCGCGGGTGTTTGTCCGATGATCTGGCCTTTTTCGTAACGCGTATGCAGCTCGATCCCGCTCTGGACCAGGATGAGTTTCCGCTCCTGCAGTTCTGTTCGGGCGCTGTCCATGGTCTCCCCTGCAAGATCCGGAACAGAGGCCACTTCGCCGCTCTTGGTCACCTGGAAGGAAACCAGGGCGGTCAAGAAGAAGGCATTGAGGAAAAGCAGGGAAAAGAGTAAAAGGCTGTACAGCTTCTTCGGCATAATCTATGTCATCATAACCTGTTATCGTTAACTAAATCCATATTTATGTATACCACAGTTTTAGAACCAAGTAAACTGGGAAACGGTTGCCTAAAGTGAATCATCCCCTTCACTTACAGGGGGGGGCGACGACACAATGGAAGGTAGTAGGCGAAACACCCATGGCATTCCAGCTCAAGGGAGGTGGGAACATAAGGGGGGGGTGGCCGGCTTGATGAGGGGAGGGAGTTTGGACTATAATGACACCCGTATTCGCTAAAGAGGAGATCTCGAACATGGAACCCTATTCCGATTTTCGCAGTGACACGGTGACCCATCCCACGCCCGAGATGCGCCGGGCTATGGCCGAAGCCGTGGTCGGGGACGATGTCCTGGGTGATGATCCAACCGTCCAGGAGCTGGAGCGCCTGGCGGCCGAGATCCTGGGCAAGGAAGCCGGTCTCTTTATGCCATCCGGGACCATGGGGAACGCAGTCGCTGTAAAGTCCTGGACGCAGGAGCTGGACGAGGTGATCGTCGAGGCCCGCTCCCACATCTACAACATGGAATCCACCCACATGACATTCATTTCCCGTGTCAATCCGCGGCCGCTGCCTTCGCAGCGCGGAGCCATGGATCCCCGGGAAGTGGAGCGGAACATTAAGCCTGGTTCAGTCCATCTGCCCCGGACCTCGCTGATCTGTGTGGAAAACTCCCACAATAACTGGGGAGGTGCCATCGTCCCCCTGGAAAATCTGCAGGCCATACGGGAGACGGCCGACCGCTTCGGCATCCGTGTTCACCTGGACGGGGCCCGGATGTTCAACGCCAGCGTCGCCTCGGGGGTGCCGGTGCGTGACTATGCGGCGACGGCTGACTCGGTGATGTTCTGCCTTTCCAAGGGATTATCCGCACCCGTGGGATCGATGTTGATGGGGCCCAGGGATTTTATTGCGCACAGCCGTAGGATTCGGAAGGCCCTGGGGGGGGGGATGCGGCAGGTCGGAGTGCTGGCGGCAGCAGGGCTGGTGGCTTTGACTAAGATGGTGGATCGGCTGGTTGAGGATCATGCCAGGGCCCAACGTCTGGCGCATGGCATTGCCCAGATTCCGGGGATCCAGCTCGATCCAGCTGACGTGGAGACAGACATCATCATCATCGGCCTCGAACACCCCAGATTTGCAGTCCCGGAACTGCTTGAGGAGCTCAAGGCACGCAGGGTGCTGGCTCTCGCCGTGCCCCAGGGGATTCGCCTCGTGACCAACAAGGAAGTCGATGACGATGACGTGGACCGCGCCGTAGCCGCCTTCCAGGACATCCTATCCTGAAGGCCCTTCCGCCCGCTTCCTAGTCAGCCAAGGACTCTGCCACCAGCTGTGCGATATCCTTGACCTTGATGTGCGCCTGGTCCTTGTCCTTGAGGCCGTCCTGCAGCATAGTCTGGCAGAAAGGGCAGGACGTGACAGCGAGGTCGGGAGAGGCCGAGATGATTTCGTCCGTGCGCATGTGATTGATCCGCTGGCCCAAAGATTCCTCCGTCCACATCAACCCTCCCCCGGCTCCGCAGCAGAAGCTGTGCTCCCGGCAATGAGGGAGGTCCTTGAATTTTGCGCCGTCTATCCGGGCAAGAATCTCACGGGGCTCCCGGATGATACCGTTGTGACGGCCCAGGTAGCAGGAGTCATGGTAGGTCAGCATGAGGTCCTTGCCCGAGTTGAGATGGATCCTGCCCTCGCGCAGGAGTTCGGCGATGAGCTGCGTATGGTGGATGATCTCGATCCGGCCGAAGGACTCCTTCGCTTCGGCCGGCAGGTCCGGGAGGAGCGGCAGGAGAGCTGAGTATTCGTGCTTAAACGTGTTGTAGCCATGGGGACAGATCGTGATGATCCGTTGGACCTGGGCCTTGTGGAAGGCCAGGATGTTCTCTGCAGCCTGCATCTGGTAGAGGTACTCGTTGCCCAGTCGGCGGGCCGAATCTCCGCAGCATTTTTCTTCGGCCCCGAGGATGGCAAAGTCGATCCGGGCCTTTTGCAGGATGGATACCAGGGACTGTGAGATTTTCTTCCCCTCCTCATCGAACGAGCCCGCGCACCCCACCCAGAACAGATAGTCGGCCTGAGAGGACTCGCTCAGGAGCT
>JBGUED010000484.1:0-2415 GCA_041821525.1 Candidatus Aminicenantaceae bacterium
GTATTCTTCATTACCTGTGCTCTGTCTGAGGAGCGGCCCTACCGGGATGCGGCGCTGGAGGCCACGCGATGGATCACGGCCTCCGCGGTCGAGACGGAACACGGTCGGGCCTGGCCCGGCGTGCCCGGAGACGAAAAGAGCCAGAACAACACTCTCTACAGCGGGACTCCGGGTGTGATCCTGTTCTTCCTCGAGGCCTATTATGCGATCGGCGATAAGGCTCTTCTGGAGGAAGCGCTGGCCGGAGCCGATCTTCTGTTGGCGGCCCTTCCCCAGGAGAAGATGCCGGGGCTGTATACGGGGATATCGGGTATTGGCTTTGCCCTGCTCGAAACCTACAAGGCCACCCGGGATATAGCGTACAAGCAGGGAGCAGAGGCCTGCCTGAGTTTCCTGAGGGAAAACGTGGAACAGAAAGGCCGCGGCGCGCAGTGGGGCGAAACCACGGACATCATCAGCGGGAACGCTGGCACCGGGCTTTTCCTGCTCTACGCCGGCCGTGAATTGGCGGACCCCACCTGGGTCGAGCTGGCGGCATCGGCCGGTCGGCGTTTCATCGAGCTGGGGCAGCCGGCAGAGGGCGGCTTGAAATGGGCCATGGATCCCCGCTATCCCCGCCTTATGCCGAACTTCTCACACGGGACGGCCGGCATCGCCTATTTTCTGGCCACCCTGTACCAGGCGACCCAGAAAAAGGAATTCCTGGATGCGGCCCTATCCGGTGCGACCTACCTCAAGGCTGTGGCCCACACTGAGGACGACGCCTGCCTCATCTTCCACCATGAGCCCGAAGGCGAGGACCTCTTTTATCTCGGTTGGTGCCATGGGCCGGTCGGGACCTCACGGCTGTTCTACCGCCTGTTCCAGATCACCGGAGACAGGGAGTGGATGGACTGGGTAGAAGCGGGCGCGCAGGCCATTCTTAACAGCGGGATCCCCGAAAAAAAGCATCCGGGATTCTGGAACAATGTGGGGATATGCTGCGGTTCTGCGGGCGTGGCGGATCATTTCCTGAGCCTGTATCAAGTGACGCAGAAAACGTCGTATCTCGATTTTGCCCGCACCCTGACCACCCAGATCTTGACCGAGGCCTCGCAGGACTCTTCCGGAACCCGCTGGATCCAGGCTGAACACCGCAGCCGGCCGGATTTCCTGCAGGCCCAGACCGGCCTGATGCAGGGGGCGGCGGGGATCGGGCTCTGGCTGCTGCGCCTCGATGCTCACGAGCAGGGCCAATCCGTCCGGATCTTCCTCCCCGATACCCCTTTTAAAGAATAGCCGCACAAGCCAGATTTACCGGGCCCGCAGGATGGGCCGGATTCCTAGGTTTCCTTCTTAAAGAGCGCCCTCAGCATCCGAAGCTCCTTTCGGATGATTACCAGGGCGGCCAGCCCGTATACAGCCAGGCCCGCCGCGATCTGGCCCAGCAGCAGGGCCAGCCTCTGCCAGAAATCTGTCGGTGCAGGGGCTGCCTGTTGCAGGAAATAGAGCACCGCTGCCATACAGCCGGTGCAGAACAGGACCTTCAAGATGACGGCCAGGAGGTCTAGGCTGGGGATGCGGCCGATCTTTTTCTGCAACAGGGTCCCGAGCAGCAGAAAATACAGTGTCTCGGTGAGCGCCAGTCCCAGGGCCAACCCTCCGACTCCCATAAACCGCATCAGAAATAAAGACGAGGAGAGATAGAAGATGACCGATATTCCTGCCACCATGACGGGGGTTTTGGTGTCCTGGAGAGAAAAAAAGCCTTTCTTCAAAACCAGGTTGCCTGAGGAAAAGGGGAGTCCCAGCGAGAAGAAGACCAGGGCGGATGCGGTCAGGGACGTGGACTCGGGGCTGAAGGCGCCCCTCTCGAAGAGGACCTGGATAATGGGCCGGGCCAGCAGGATCAGCCCGGTGGCCGCCGGGATCGTCACCACGGCGAGAAACTTGAGAGAGAAAGCCAGGGTTTTTTTCAGGGCCTCGATGTCATCATCCGCGGCCTGGAGCGAGAGCGTAGGAAGCAGAGCTTTGGCGACCGCAATGGAGAAGAGCCCCAGAGAGAATTCCGCCACCCGGGTTGCGTAATACAGCGCCGACACACTGCCTTCGGCCAACCAGGAGGCCAGCATGCGGCTCAATGCCAGGTTGATCTGGAAGATGCCCAGTCCGAAAATGCCCGGCAGCATGAGCCGGCCCACCTTCCGGACTGCCTTGTCCTTGAAATCCAGCCGGGGGCGGAGGGTGAATCCCAGCTTTTGTACTGCCGGCACCTGAACCAGGAACTGGCAGAATCCGCCCACGATGACTCCTATGGCAAAAGCATAAGCCGGGTCTTCGGTTTTCCGGGCCAGCAGGAAAACGGTTGCGATCATGGCCAGGTTGAAGAAGATGGAGGATGCAGCAGCCAGTCCGAACTTGAAATGTAAATTCAGG
>JBGUED010000485.1:0-2399 GCA_041821525.1 Candidatus Aminicenantaceae bacterium
CCGGCCGCACGCTGGTATATGGCCCGGATTTCCGCCAGCTTTTTTGCGGTGGAGGATTCCCAGTTCTGCATGATGCGGCCGAATCCCTCTCCATGGCAGGACTCACAGGCGTTGGCTTCCGAGACAAGCGTGTCGCTCGTGACCAGGCCGCCGCCGGATTCCTCATGGAACATGTGGCAGCCCTTGCAGCTCAGGCCCTTCTCCAGCATGATGTTGGGCACCGGATGATCCACGCCGCGTCCGCCCTCTCCCGTGTACAGGATCTTCTGAGCCTGATGGTAATCCGTGTGGCAGCTCTGGCAGTCGGCGATGGTCTCGATGTCCTTCTGGATCTTGTGCTGGATGTCCGTGTGGCATTGGTTGCACTCGATCTTGTTCTGAGCGATGTGGACGGAGTGCATCAGATCGGTGTCATCGTATTGTTCGAGCCGTTCCCGCTCCATGTGGCACTTGTAGCAGTTCACCGGGGGGACTCCGCCATCGCCGATGATGGTGTTGGTATGGCATTTGTCGCAGGCAAATCCTTTTTCAAAAACCAGGGTGTGGTTGTAGCGGGAGGTGTTCTCATCGGTAAGGATTCCCTGGCTGTGGCAGTGACTGCAGTCGTCGATCTGGGGAAAATGCTCGCTCTCCTTGAAATGGCAGATAAAACAGGTGCTCTCGGTCACCGTGATGTGCTCTCCCTGCACGATCTGGGAGTGGCAGCTCACGCATTGGAGCTGTTTGCCCCGCTTGAGATCCTCGAAGTGGACCTTGTGATCGAAGACCACGTTGTTGAATGGGACCTCTCCCTCGAGGAGCCGCTTGTCGTGGCAGCCCGACTGGAGGCAGCTCTCGTCCTTGATCTCGGCCCAGGGCTTGGATTTCACATAGAGCTTGGTCCAGTAGCGGCCCACCATGACCAGACCTTCGATCTTTTTTCGGAGCTTGGACTGGATTCCGCCTCCAGGGGGATAGTGGCATTTGCTGCATTCGATCTCTTGATGTGTCGAGCTCTCCCAGCTGGCAAAATAGGGCTCCATGTAGTGGCAGGAGGCACAGAATCCCGAGTGGGAAGTGAACTCCACGGCGGCCACGGAAAAAACCAGGAAGGCCCCGGCCATGATCGCCAGGATGATCAGTCTCTTTTTCGCTTTTTTACTCAGGTTTTTTTTCTTTTTCATATTTCTCTGTTTATATAATGTTTTTCAGCGCTGTCTTGAGATCCCTATGTATGAAGCCGGGCCCATGTTATCAGAAAGAGCTCACTGGATCGCGCTGACTCATCCATAACTGTGGAGACCGGCCAGGAGGTAGTTTACACCGAAGTAGGTGAAGAGCGCGGCCAGGAAGCCCAGGATGGCGATGATGGCGGAGCGGCGTCCCTTCCAGCCCATGACGACGCGCGTGTGCAGGTAGAGGGCGAACACGAACCAGGTGATGAGGCTCCAGACCTCCTTGGGGTCCCAGCTCCAGTAAGTGCCCCAGGCTTTGTAGGCCCACACCATGCCGAAGACCAGGCCGCCCAGCGTGAACAGGGGGAAGCCGATGGCCACGCAGCGGTAGCTGACGGAATCGAGCTTTTCCGATGAGATGGCCCCTTCCTTGACAATCCCCTTTTTCTCGCGGGAGTCGGCGATCAGGTACATGATGCTGGTCACAAAAGCCACGGCAAAGAACGCCTCTCCCAGCAGGGTGACCGAAACATGCAGCCAGAGCCAGTAGCTCTGCAGGGCCGGAACCAGCGGGGAGGCATTTGAGGGCATCAGGGGGGAAGAGGCCAGGGCCATGAGGCCGATCACGATCAGCATGAAGTAGGGACCGGCCTTGCGGATCTTGAACTTGCCCTCGATGACGACGTAGGCCAGGATGGCCGACCAAGCCAGGAACGAGAGGGACTCGTACATGTTGGTGAAGGGGGCGTGTCCGCTCTCTATGGTCCGCAGGATCAGCGCCGCCGTGTGTATGACCAGTCCCAGGACGGACAGCGTGAATCCCATCTTGGCCAGGCTCTCTTTCTTTCCGAACAGGAAAGCGAAGTAGAAGAAGGCCGCTCCGATATAGGTCAGGAAGGCCAAAGCAAACAAGGTGGATTCATTCATTTATTTCTCCTCAGGTCTTCCATGATGGTGTCGAACTCCGTCTGAAAGGCATATTTGTTCTTGGTGGCGATGCCTCCGGCCGTGACCTGGATCCTGTCCTGCTCTGTTTCCAGGGCCACACGGATCTCAGACGGGGGCCAGAAGAAGGCCACGAACAGGCCCAGCGTGAGCAGGATGCAGCCCAACCATATGAAGTTGACTCCCGGGTCCCTGGCCATCTCGATGCCCGAGTACTGCGTGGAATCGAGGTTCTGGAACAGGAAGGAGAATTCGTGCTCTTTGTCGGAGTGCATCTGGCCGAAGTCCGGGTACCGGGAG
>JBGUED010000486.1:0-2399 GCA_041821525.1 Candidatus Aminicenantaceae bacterium
TTCTTTATGTCAAGAATCAATAATACCAGCCCAGAAAACCGAAGGCGATCACGTTCATCAATATTGCGACCAGATAGATGGCGCTTACGGCTATGATCTTGCTCCTGGTCTTCTTCATTCCAATGACCAGGATCACGGCCACATAAAAAGAAAAGTATCCGAGGAAGAATATCAGCCACACGCCTCCCAGGGACCGGTTCCAGAAGGAGTATTCCCACACCAGGAGCCCGCCCAGGTTGAGGATGCATTCCACAAAAACACAGAAAGCCGCGTAGCCTATGGCCCAGAACCAGCGGTTGGGAAGGCCCAGGATCTTCTCCTGCTTGTCCGGTGACAGAGTGTTGTAATAGATGATCCCGGCGATGGCGAACATGAACATGATCTCAATGTTCCACCCCACCATTGTCCGCAGTGCGGTCTTGCCGGGCGCTGTCCAAAATGCGGACCTTTCCGTGAGGGTGAAGACCCACCCGTTCCAGGTCTCGTTGAAAAAGTCCATCCCAAATAGGGTCAGGCCTGCAAAGATCGCATCCCAGTTCCCCGATATCCGGGCCTTCCTCATCTCGTTGGTATAGATGTAGAACACGATGGCCAGTAAGGGGATTACGTACCACTCCAGCATGGAGAGATCGCGCATCCCCTGCAGGGCCAGCCTCGATGCTTCGGTCATGATGTTTGCCTCCTTGTCTCAGGACGATCTCTCGGCCCGAGTTTTCCTGTCTACCCGGACTCCGGTCCGTGTTTATCGGTCAGATACCCGGGGACCAGCCGGATGAGCCGCCTCAGGCCTTTCTGGTCCACGAGCGCTGCTGCCTCCTCCACACTCATCCATCTCCGCTCCCGGAAAAAGGACTCCGGCCATTCCGGCAGCTCCTCCTCCACTTCCAGGAGAAAGACCTCGACATGGCAGGTGCCTCCCCACTTGTCGTAATCATACTCCCCGATGGGTCTGGAGGGAATCCGGCCGCGAATCCCAGCCTCTTCCATGGCCTCCTGGGCCGCGGACTCGATAGGGGTCAGGTGGGATTCGATGATGCCCTTGGGGACCAGCCAGTGCTTCTTCCTGCGCGACGTGATGAGCAGGATGCGCAGTGCACCGTCCTCATATCGAAAGGGGATGACCCCGGACTGGTTGAACATCCAGTCCTTTACGGCCGTGTCAGGGACCTTGTCGTCGAAATCCGTCACAGACCGCCCTCAGGCCTGCCATGGAGAGCCAGGCTCTTGTTCTTGAAGCGTTCGTTTTCCGTCACCTCTTCACCAAACCAGTCCGGAGGACGGAAGGCCAGCGCTTCCTGGTTGGAGGAAAACTCCACCTCTGCCAGGCAGAGGCTGCTCAGCGTCCCCTGGAAGACATCCAGCTCAATGGTCACGTCCCCCTGAACGAGCTCATACCGGGTCTTCTCCACTCTTCTCCCATGTGTCAGCGGCCAGAGCTTTTCGAACTGCGGCTCCTCGAGCTCGACCTCCGCTTCTTCACGCGACAGCCCCCTACCCTGCTTCACGGTCAGAAAGAACCTGCCGTTTCTGGCACGCAGCCGCACCTCGCGATCTTCCGCAACTGCCAGATATCCCTGACGGATCTCGGAAGCCGGGTGGGACTCCAACCCATCGGGCAGGGACAGGATGAGAAATTTGCGCTCGATCTCCCGCATCTTAACCAGAAATTAAGAATAGATTTATCCTAATTTAACATAAGCCCCTTATCTTAGGCCATGGATAATTTTGCATAAGCATAAAAATGTGTCCCGGACAGCGGTGTTTTACAATATAATAGGAGCAGATGGCAGACCTGGACAGGGCCTTGCGGATCGCATCGGATGCGCACCGGGGCCAAAAGGATCGGTATGGGGATCCGTACATACTCCATCCCCTTCGCGTTATGCTGCACTGCCGATCAGAGAGCGAGCGGCTCGTGGCCCTGCTGCATGACGTGGTGGAGAAGAGCGAGCGGACATTCGACGACCTGAGCCGGGAAGGTTTCGCTTCCGAGGTGATCGCGGCCGTGGAGCGGCTGACGAAGAGACCCGGCGAACCCTACCTCGACTACATTGTCCGGGCGCGAGAAGATGCCCTGGCCAGGGCGGTCAAGCAGGCCGACCTGCAGGATCACATGGACGCCATCCTCGCCAGAGGCCGGGTGCCAGAGGCTTCAGAACGGATGAAGCGCTACCGGGAGGCCATGCATTTGCTCCTGCAGGAAGAGGGAAATTGACTTTTGTGCGCGGGCTGGTATAGTAAGATTCACCTCAAATGATACAGGAGCCGTAACGCTCCTATCGGCATCAAAATGGGTATGGATCCGTGAAAAAATTCACCAACAAGGAGATCAGCTGGCTGTCGTTCAACGACCGCGTACTCCAGGAGGCGGCCAATCCCGATGTCCCCCTGATGGAGCG
>JBGUED010000487.1:0-2391 GCA_041821525.1 Candidatus Aminicenantaceae bacterium
GCCCAGGGCGCTGTAGGCGGCGGTCACGACCAGGGCGATCAGGAGTGTCTGCAGAGGCGTGAACCGGAACATAACACCCCCGATCTTGATGATGGCCAGCGACACAGTGGCCATGATCAGGACATTGAAGAAGATTCCCAGGTACAGGGCCCGGAATCCACGCAGGAAAGCTGCCGCCTTCCCGCTGTAGCGCAGCTCGTAGAACTCCAGGTCCGTAACGACCTGAGAGCGGCGCCACAGCTTGGCATACACGAAGACGGTGAGCATGGCCGTCAGGAGGAAGGCCCACCAAACCCAGTTTCCGGACACTCCGTTCTGGCGCACGATGTCGGTCACCAGGTTCGGTGTGTCGGTGGAGAAGGTGGTGGCCACCATGGAAACGCCCAACAGCCACCAGGGCATGTTCCTCCCCGAGAGGAAGAATTCCGAGGCGCTGCTCCCGGCGCGTTTAGAGACGGCCAGCCCGATGATGAGCGAAAAGATGAAAAATCCCAGGACAAAGACCCAGTCGATCGCCTGCAGGACCATGCTCTCTCCCAATTTTCGGATTAGAAGATCTGCGCTAACAACTTTCCAGTGTTTATCACACGTGCCCCCCCAGGTCAAACCGGGGCGTCAGAACGCCTCGAGGATCCGGAAATAGAACGCCGTCTCCTCTTTTCCTGCCGCGGCATCGACGCCCACGGTGATGCCCATGCTGGGGATCGCGAGATACCGCAGTCCGACTCCGAGGCTGGGGAGGGTATCCTGGAGCCGGATGTGGCTCAGGCGATCGGTCACATAGCCGAAGCCGGCAAACGCGACCAGGCCCAGCTTCCTGTGGAAGGCCCACCGGTACTCAGCCTGAGCGGTGTACTTCTGGTCGCCCCGGTACTTGCCGCTGGAGTAGCCGCGCAGGTCGGTCCCCACCATAATCGCCTGATCGTTGAAGGGCACGTCTCCAGCACCCACTTTTGCTGCTAAACGGAGCGCCAGGACCTGGCTGCCGCCGATCTTCAAATAGTGATTCGCCTTCAGCTCGAAGAGAGAATACGTCTTGTTGCTGCCGAGGGAGGTGTGGTGGAACAGGCTCTCGAACTCCACAAAAAAACCCGTTGAGGGAGAAAATATGCTGTTGCGCGAGTCATAGGAGAGGATGGGGCCCAGGCCGGAGTAGGTCTCTGTGGGCGGCTCATACTCCACCGGGATGTCGAAGGTCGTGCGACTTCGCGTGTACCGGTACTTGAGCCCGAGGTAGAGCTTGGGGAGGATCCTCCGGGAACCCTTGGCAAAGGCAAATGCTGAGGAGGCATTGTAATCGATGAAGCCCCCCGTGATCCACTCGTCATAAAACTGGAAGTTGACTGAGGCGGTCGCCAGCGCCAGGGTCGCACGGTAGGTGTCTTCCTTCAAGTACAGCTTCTGGGCGGCACCGGCAACCCAGGTATGGTTGGAGGAGTAGAAGCCAAACAGGGTGGTGCTGGAGGCCGGGGAGACCTTGTCGGCCTTTTTTAGGGGATAAAACAGGCTGGTTATCAGGCCCAAGCCAAATCCTGTGGCGTTGTTGTAGTTGGGGATCGGGATGAACGCGAACCGCGTCTTGTCCGTGGTGTTGCTCGGGGGGCCCGAGGCATCCCATTGGGCGGTTAGTGAGGTTGCAGTGAGCAGGCTGAGGAAAACCCATAAGCTAAACAAACGTATTTTAGTCATGGCCTCATATTAAAGGGTCACTTCGGAGGAATCAAGCCAAGAGGAGCCATAGGCGTTTTTTTTATCTCGATGATCGGGTGAAAAAATGAGGCCGGAGCCTCGAAGGGGAGGATAACCATGTGTTTAAAAACAAAGGTCTCAGCAGCGACAATTCTGCTCTGCTTGTTCGCCATCTCTGCTCAGGGCGGAGAGGACCTGCCCCTGCATCAGAAAAAACTCAGCGAGAGGGTGCTCGTGGTCTGGGCGGGCGACGCCATGCAGATGATCAAGACCGTGGCGCTTGCGACCCGCAGGGGCCTGGTCGTGATCGAGACCAGCCTTATCCGGGCATACGATAAACGGATACGTGCTGCGATCGAAAAGGAATTCGGCAGGAACGACTTCAAATACCTGATCAATACTCACTATCACCACGATCACACCGCCGGTAACCAGATCTATGCCGATGCGACGGTTATCGGTCACAAGAACCTCCCCGCCGGCATGCGGGAGGAACTGACCGGCGAGGGACTCGTCAAACTCATCGACAAGTTCAAGGGCATGAAGGGTGCGCGGCAAGAAGAGCTGGGGAAGCTGGACCCGGGGACCCGTGAGTATACGTTCACGAAGGAGTTCCTCATCTGCCTTGATCTGGCGATCGAGGAGCTTGGCAGCGGCCTCGTGCCCACCTATCCGAGCATCGTGTTCGAGAAGAACCTGGTC
>JBGUED010000488.1:0-1304 GCA_041821525.1 Candidatus Aminicenantaceae bacterium
GTTGAAATGCTGGATCTGGAGGTTGTACAGGGCAGAAGTTTTTCTCGAGAGTTTTCGGACGCTGACAGCCTCATCCTGAGTGAAACGGCGATCCAGCAGCTGCAGTGGGAAGCTCCCCTTGGAAGGCAGCTGACTATCGGCGATCTAAGAGGCACAGTCGTCGGTGTGGTCAGGGATTTTCACTTTCAGGATCTCTATTTTTCGACCCTGGCCCCGGCCGTTCTCCGTTTGAAACCGGAAGGCCTCAATTACATGCTGGTCGCCTATGCGGGTGCTGAGAATGAGACTGGAATTGTTGAGCGTATCAGGGACAGCTGGAATGTCCTGAATCCGGACCTACCGTTCGAACATGTGAGCCTCAGCCGCGCTTTCCAGGACTCTTTTGAGGGAGACAAGACCACGGAGATGACCGGTGCGCTGGGGATCATGGCCATATTCTTATCCTGTCTGGGTCTGCTCGGGCTGTCGTCTTTTGCAGTCGAACGGAAGATCAAGGAGATTGGGATCCGGAAGGTGCTCGGCGCTTCAGTGCCCGGGATCATCAGGATGCTGGTCAAAGACTTTCTGAAACTGGTGGTGATCGCGAACATCATCGCCCTCCCGATCTCGTATTACCTCATGAACATGATGATCAAGTTCATGTTCAGTTATCCCGTGAAGATGGGCCCCGACATCTTTGTGGTTACGTTTCTTACGACGCTGCTGGTGGCGTTTATCACGGTCACATCGCAGACCTTGAGAGCCGCCCAGGCGAGCCCGGCGCAGAGCCTGAAATACGAGTGACCTAGTCCTGGTAGTATCCGATCCTGTGAAGCACCTTACATCCAGGCCGGTCTTTGACCTGCACAGAGATCTTACGGAATTCCCGCTCTTCGGAGTAATCGATATTCTTGGGAGTATAGTAGATCAGGTAGTAATTCTCTGTTGCCTCCACCGCGGTCTGCAGCAGGATCTCCGGCCTGGCAGAAGCGCCGAAATACCCCCCCGTGGCTGCGGAAATTTCCTTCCAGACATTGTAGACATCTTCGGAATGTTCCTCCATCCGGATCCCGAATTCCTGCTGTGCGGGCATGGTGACGAACAGGAACTGGATGGATATGGAAGAATCTGAGTAGGCCTTCTTGACCTCCTCGATGTTGATATTCGTTTCCCTGTAGTTGAAGTTGAAGATGTCGGAAAAATTATGCAGCACATCGTGATGCTCCTGGTATAAACCCAGGTACTGGTTCATGATCCGGGGTTCGATCGTGGGGATGAACTCTTTTTGATAGATGAAAAACACGTGTTTCTGCCCGGGCCTGTTC
>JBGUED010000488.1:1314-2389 GCA_041821525.1 Candidatus Aminicenantaceae bacterium
TCATGATCCGGGGTTCGATCGTGGGGATGAACTCTTTTTGATAGATGAAAAACACGTGTTTCTGCCCGGGCCTGTTCTTCAGGTAGCGGGCGAAGTCCATGAGCTTAAACTGCTGGATCTCCCTTAGGGTCTCCAGCCGCAGCAGCTCGCTGGAGTACTGCAGGAGCAGCTCCTGCATGATGCGGGCATCGTCATATCCGTCAGAGGCCTCATAACCGTCTGTCGGAGCCCTCTCTTCACCACCGCTCAGGACGGCGGTCAATTGGGAGGCGAGCCTGGAGAGGCTTTGTATGGTCTGCCTGTACTCAGAGGTCGCCAGCAGCGTGTCTGCCCTCAGGATCTCGATGAGCTGTTTATGGATATCTTCCTTGGTCACCATGCCCAGGGAGTTGTCTCGGAGCCTGTATGTCTTTAAGGGAGTCACGATGAAGAGATTGTCGCTGGGGAGCAGATTGGTTTCGATGAAATTCGCCAGAGCGTCTTTGTATCGGACCGAGTACTCGCTCACCTGCAGGAAGAGGAAGAGCGTGCGTTCGATCTCCGGCATGAACCTCTGTTTTTCATCGCTTCGCTTGATCTGGCCGTCCTGCACCAGGTAGACGGCTTCAATCTTTTGCGGCACCCCGTCTTCAAAGAGTTCGAAGTCCTTGGTGATCAAATCTGCCTGGAACTTGCCGTCCTTAAACACCCGCACCGGCACTTCGACATTGAGGACCAGGGATTGTTCCACAAACGACTGCTGCTGCGCCAGAAGGGCTAGGCCTGCAGCCAGAAAAATCCCCATCGCAATGATCTTGCTCAGGATGGTCTTTCTCTGCATTAGATGTCTCCCCTTAATGTATTAGACGGGTTCCCATAGACTTATATTCCCGAATTATTAAATGCAATATTCATACCAGGAGGTGGAAAATATGTTCCCAGGGGGAGGAGGGGAGCGGGCTGCAGAAATTCGAGGGAAAAAGTCCAATAAATTGGATTAAGAACCGATTATTGGATGGTTTCACACCATCATTTGGATGTCCTCTCATCCCAGGCCCAGTCATCGTCCTTCTCCATGACCAAAGAGGTGATCTTC
>JBGUED010000489.1:0-1361 GCA_041821525.1 Candidatus Aminicenantaceae bacterium
ATGTCTCCGATGCCGTGGGACTGCCCACCCTCAACGACATCCTGGATGAGCTCACCAAGCCCGGCCGCGATCCGCGCCGGGAGTTCGAGGCCGTGTCCTTCGCGGAGGGTATCAACGAACCGGAGGACTTGAAGCCCGGCATGCAGCTGCCGGGAGTTGTGACCAATGTCACCAACTTCGGGGCCTTCGTGGACGTGGGTGTGCACCAGGACGGCTTGGTCCACATCAGCCAGCTGGCCGACCGCTTCGTGGCTAAGCCTTCGGATGTGGTCAAGGTAGGGCAGAGGGTGAGCGTCCGAGTGCTGGAGGTGGATCTTGAACGCCGCCGCATCGCCCTCTCCATGCGCCAAGGGGAGCGGTGATGATGTCTGTCCAGGCGGAAGACCCACCCAACCACCCCATGCACCTGGACAGACATCATCACCGCTAGGACACATGTTGTGTCTGTCAGGGCGGCAGATACTTGGCTATCAGCAGGTGATCTAGTGTGTTCAAGTCCATGGGGCATGGGCTCAGTCTGTCATGTCGCCCGGCAGGTGATGTGGTCTATCAAAGTGCATGGCCTACAGTTGCGATTGTGAATCGTGTTTTATTCGATCCTTTGCTCGTTGCGTTGGTGAGTATATTCTTGATCGAGCCTAGGGATAAATACCAGATTCCGCTCTTGTCATCTCAGCAGGTGATATAGTCTATTAAAGTGCATGGGGAGGTTGGGTGGGTCTTCCACTTGAATAGACTAAATCACCTGCCTTTTGACATGAGAGAAATCATGTGATAGACAGAACTCAAGCACTGCAATCTTGATTCAGGAGGGCCCCATGACGAAAAAGACCAATCCCTGGAGCCGGAGAGAATTTCTGTCGACATCGGCCGCCGCAGCCCTGAGCGCCGCCAGCTTGCCCCTGTGGAGCCCTGGTATTTTCGCATCCCAGGCTCAGGGCGATAAACTGCGCGTGGCCCTGGTCGGGACCGGTATACGCGGCAGTTCCACGTGGGGCCGGACCCTGATCCAGCGCTATGGGGATGTCCTGGAGATGGTCGGTCTCTGCGACAGCAACCCCCAACGCCTGGCTTATGCCAAGCAGTATATGGGGGCCGCTTGCCCTACCTTCACGGATTTTGACCGCATGATCAGGGAGACGCAACCCCAGGCCGTGATCGTGACCACCACCGACTGCTTCCATGCCAAGTACATCTGCCGGGCCATGGAGCTGGGCTGCGACGTCATCACGGAAAAGCCTATGGCAACGGATGAAGAAATGTGTCAGGCCATCCTGGACACTGAGCGGCGCACCGGCCGCAAGGTCACTGTCAGCTTCAATTACCGCTACAGCCCGGAGGCGGTCAAGATCAAGGAAACC
>JBGUED010000489.1:1369-2377 GCA_041821525.1 Candidatus Aminicenantaceae bacterium
TGAGCGGCGCACCGGCCGCAAGGTCACTGTCAGCTTCAATTACCGCTACAGCCCGGAGGCGGTCAAGATCAAGGAAATCCTCATGTCCGGGGAGATCGGCCAAGTCACCTCAGTGGATTTCAGCTACTACCTGGATGTCTTCCACGGAGCCTCATATTTCCGTCGCTGGCACGGATTCAAGCAGTTCTCCGGATCCCTCCTGGTGCACAAGGCCACACATCACTACGACCTCATGAACTGGTGGCTTTCAGCGGAACCCTTGGAGGTGAATGCTTATGGGGCACTGCGCAAATACGGGCACAATGGCACGATCCGGTCCCAGCGGTGTATGACCTGTCCCCATAAGGACTCCTGCAAGTTCTACTGGGACATCACCACCAATGAGCACCTCATGAACCTGTACGTGAAGGCCGAGTCCGAGGACGGCTATTTACGGGATGCCTGCGTCTTTCGAAAGAAAATCAACATCTGGGACACCATGAACATCCAAGTTAAATACCACAACCAGGTGAATATGAGCTACTCACTTAACGCCTTCATGCCTTATGAGGGTTATTTTGTGGGTTTTAACGGGACAGAGGGCCGCCTGGATGCCCGGGTCTATCACCAGACACCCTGGGAGATTCCCACCCTGGCCGAATTCCGCGTAACTCGGAACTTCGGATCGTCCCGTACCTTCAACATCAGCGCAGGCGGAGGGGGACACTGGGGCGCCGACGGCATCATGCAGGATCAGATCTTTCGAGATATGCCTCCGGATCCGCTCGCCAGGCGGGCCGGGAGCCGCCAGGGGGCACTGTCCATCCTGATCGGGATCGCCGCCCGACGCAGCATAGAACAGGGCCGGCCTTTCAAGATCGACGAGCTTGTAAAGCTGTAAGCCGAGGATACCGGCCGGCGAGGCTCGGCCACCCCAGTCGATCACTTCCTGAGCTGTCTGAAAACTCCGAAGGCGATCAGCACGGCGCCCAGGATCCATAGTGCGCTGTTTTTGTTGATGAACCCGAC
>JBGUED010000490.1:0-2374 GCA_041821525.1 Candidatus Aminicenantaceae bacterium
CCGCAGACGATCCTCCGAGATAGCTTGAGATTCGGAGACCTGATCGAGATCACAACCAGAAATTCCACCTACATGGTCTTTGTTGTAAATCCCAAAATCTTTCTGGTGACCGGGGGATGGTTCGAGCGCAAAGGGCTGGCACCCTCTCGTGTGGAGATCCCCGGCTGTACATGGGGCGGCTCGGCCATCAACCTGGATGTGATCGCCGGACGGGGGCTGTGCATCGAATTTCAGGACAGGGCCGTGACCTCCAGGGTCCTGGAGATGAAGATCCGTCGGGAAACCAGCCTCAATTAAGCGCCAGTCCCCACTCCCCTTACTGTCTCATTCCTCAGGTTCCGCGGACAGGTCCGCTAGGGGCAGTTACTGCTTCGATTCAGATCGTGATGGTACGGGAGGAGCGAGTGAATAACCCAACTGTTGATAGTAGTGCAGCAGGTTGAAATAGGTCCATTCCTCGGCGATCTTTCCGTCCGCGATGCGGAAGATGTAGACTCCGTTCATGCGGACCTTTTTCCCGGTGGCCTCGATTTCATCCAAGGGCGCAGTGTTCGTCCCGGTCATGGTGGCGAACACGATCAATCGGTCTCCCTCTATGATCACCTCGTCGAACGCAAGCCCGTAATCGGGGAAAACAGTGCGATTGGAATTTACCGTATCCTTCAGATCATCCAGGCCGGCAGCGGCTGATGGCGTGGGGTGGTGTCTCACATAGCCGGCCTTATACAAGCCGTCCGCAATACCCAGGTCCCCTTCGTTCCACAGCGTCAACACCTGGTCAGTAATTCTCTTTGCTTCTTCTTCACCGATCTGCCGCCCATCAGTCTGTTGACATGCGGGCGCTAAAGAGATCAGGAGGGACAGGAGGACGATCCCGAGAGTTTTTTTCATTGGTCTCCTCATTACCGAAGAAGGATAGATGACACAAAAGCCAACCATATCGCCTCACATTCCCATAGTCAATCCGGATGCACGCGCCAGACCATCATCGCCCTGGAGCAGGGAAAATATGTCCCATCGCTGGCGTTAGCTTTCCGGATCGCACGCTCGTTCGGTGTCTCTGTAGATGAGGTGTTTGAATACCAGGGCTGAGGAGCCTGTCGTGATAAATGCTGAACGTAATCAAGCCGTGACAATGCCCAGGGGCTTGCGGGTTTTCCACTTGCCACGTGTGAAGTCCGGGCACTCAACCGATGTACTTTTCGCAGCGATGGATTTTTCGCTCAAAGCTACGACCGCGCTGATGGTGGCGCCGTCATACACATCCGAATCCGTGGGCACGCCTTCCCTCAAGCATTGGATCAGCCGGTAATCTTCGATGAAGTCCATGCCGCCGTGGCCGGCACCCTCGGCTTTCTCCTCCAAAGAGGTCAACAGTGGGTGCTTGTACTGCTCGACATATTCGGAGAGGTCCGCCCACCTGTGGCGTTGGGAGGTACCCTCTATGAAGATCTTCTCTTCAGGGTATTTCCGTGCCAGCCCCTTGGTGCCCTGGATCAAGATCTTGCGGCTGTAGGGCCTGGGTGAGTTGGTGTCGTGGGTGACCAGGATTGACTGTCCCTTGTGCGTCTTGATGAGAGTGTTGACCACATCACCCAGGGCATAGTCGGTCTTGGCCAGGGGGTGGTCCTTGCCGTAGCGTTTGATCGCCTCCCGTTTCAGGCTCAGGGAGGGGCTGCTCATCGACACCAGGTAGTCATACTTGTTGCCGCGTGTGATGTCCATCCACTGCGATACCGGCCCCAGTCCGTGGGTTGGATAGAGGTCGGCATTCCGCTTGATCGAATACTGCAGGCGCCAATCGTGCGGAAAGTAGGCCTCACCGAACTTCCAGCCCCGGAGGTCGTGCAGATAGCCGCACTCTGCGTGCAGCAGCTCTCCGAACAGGCCCTGGCGTACCATGTTGAACAGCATGAGTTCGGTCCGGTCATAGTTGCAGTTTTCCATGGTGACGCAGTGCTTCTTGTATTTCTCTGCGGCCTCAACTGTCTCCCAACAGCCTTCCAGGGTGATGGCTCCGGGAACCTCGCTGGCTGCATGTGATCCCGTCTCCATGGCTTTGACTGAAATGGGGACATGCCATTCCCAGGGGGTGGCGTTATAGACCAGATCCAGGTCTTCCGTGTCGCACATGCGCTTGAAATCTTCCGGGCCATTGGAATAGCCGGTCGGTTTGGGCTTTCCGGCCTTCGCACACTCTTCCTGCGCCCAGGCAATGCGTTCCTCCCGGATGTCACAGGCTGCTGTAATCTCCACGCCCTCGATACGCAGCAGGTTGCGGAAGTGGCCGCTGCCCTGGTTGCCGATACCGACATAGGCCACACGGACGGTCTCGATAGGCGGTGTAACCAGGTGATTGATTGGTTCGGTGCCG
>JBGUED010000491.1:0-2364 GCA_041821525.1 Candidatus Aminicenantaceae bacterium
GACATATAGCAGGCCACCGCAGTGCTGGCCGTGTCGTGCGTGTGCATCCACAGCGGCATCTCAGGGGGCATGATCTTTTTTAATGCCACCGCAGTGTCGTAGATGGTCTTGGGATCCGTGGTCCCGCTGGCGTCCTTCAGGCAGAGGCTGTCGATCTGCACGTCGCTCTCCAGAAGGCGCCGCCCGATGTCCAGGTAGAATGCCGCTGTGTGCACCTTTTCCGAAGCAAACGGCAGGCCCATGAGCGCGATGCAGGCCTGGTGGTGCATCCCGGCTTTGACGATGGGGTAGCCCGTGTTGACCAGGTTGCGGACATCGTTCATAAAGTCGAAGTTCCGGTCCCAGCTCGTGCCGTGCTCCTTCATCAATTTCGCCTGGAGCTCCAGGCCCTCTCGAGACTGGGTGGTTAGGGTGACACCCGAGACAGAACGCGTCAGGATCTGGAGGTCCACGTCCGGCCCGACCGTATCCCGCATGGTCTGCATGTCCTCGAAGGGATCTTCCCCGAGATAGAAGTAGGGTGCCTGGTAACGGGCGCCTCCCCCAAACTCGAAATGCCGGATCCCCGCCTCGGCCGAGGCCTGCATGGCGGGAAGGATATCCTGCAGCCTCACCTTCCCGCCGAACGAGCTCTGCAGCCCGTCTCGGAAAGGCGTGAACATGACTCTTATCGTCTTGGCTTTTTGGGCAAGAATCATGGTTCCTCCTCGATCTTTGTGACCTTGGTCCCGGGCAAGATAGCCTGCAGGACTGCCGTCAGCGCGGCCACCACCGCGGGATCCCCGGGTTTTTCCGCCGCCGGAAAAATCCGTATGATCAGGCGCATGAGCAGGGCCAGCAGCAAGAGGATGCAAAAGACCCAGAGCAAGGCGGCTCCGCAGATCACGACCAGTTCGCCAGACTCCATCCCCTCATCTCCTCGTATGCCAGATTTTCGGTCGCTCCTGCAATTTGTGGCAAGTATAGACCGGCCGAAACACGGTGTCAAGGAAACTCAGTCCAGCAGGACCAGCCGGCCTCGCGTCACAGGCTCATCCCGGCCCTCAATATGCAGCTCGAGCCCTGGCCCGATCCCGGAGACCCTACCGGAAGCCAATTCCCGTTCAGTGCCTCCTCCCGGCGGGTCCGAGAGGATGCGCACGCGGCGCCCGATGATCACGGACCGCTCCCGGTATAAGGCCAGCAGCTCCCGGGCCTGTCCCCCGCACAGTTTCTGATAGTTGGCCCTCAACCGCGCAAGCAGGAGACGCACAACCACATCCTGGCGACAAGACCAAGTGTCCAAGGCGTGGGCAGCGAGGGATGTCACCGCCGGGACCTGCGGGCTTGGCTCTATACAGGGTATGGTCTCCACATTCAGCCCGATCCCGAGCACCGCGGCCCTCACCACCGCATCTTGGCTCTGTATGTGGGTGATGAATCCGGCCACCTTGGCTGAATCGAGCAGGATGTCGTTCACCCACTTGATGCCGGGGCGTACAGACAGTCCGGGCAGGGCATCCAGGCTTTCGACCACCGAAAGGGCCGCCAGCACCGGGAATCCGACGCCCAGGTCGGACAGGGCCCGTTCGGGACGCCAGTGGAGCGTGAGGTGGACATTTCCTTCCTCGGCCGCCCAGAAGCGGCCTCGTTGGCCGTGGAATCCCCTACCGGCTCCGGCCAGGCACACCACACCGTGCGGGAGAGCCTCTGCGGCCCCGCTCAGCTCCACGACCAGGTCGAACTGGGAGAAGGGAGAGAAGGCGACACACAGGGCCGTAAGGTCCTGCGGTCCCTCGCCGTCCCGCCCCTCGAAAACCGCATTTTTTCCGAACATACGCGCAGCCAGGGAGCCGAGCCCGGCCGGTCTGAGGGCGTCGGGAACGTGCACAGGCTGCCAGTCACCGGCCTGGGGAAACACCTTCCGGGTGAATGTCCTGCTGTCGGTATAGACGCGCATGTACGGCGGCCCTCTTCTAGTCTCCCGAAGCCGTTACCACCCTTACTGCAGCCGGCCGTACCGAGGCCCTGAAGCCCTCGATCCCGGTCATCACCTCTCCATCGTACTGGATCGCGATCGGGCCCCTGGCCGGTGTCACCCGGAACGCGGTGTCCGTGAAGATGTCGACCTCATCCCGGTCGATGTGGCTGCCGTCCAGGATCCTGCGGCTGAGGCGCAGGGAATGCACCAGAGAACGGGTTCGGAGGGTGAAGCAGTGGAGCCGGCCGTCGAAGGGAGTGGCCTGGGGGAACAGCCGCATCCCGTTGGCCAGCGTCACCTGCTCGACCTCGGGTACCTCGATATCTCCCAGCTTTGCATACTTCAGAGTTCTGTAGTCTGCCGCTTGCTGCTCGGCACAACCCGACCACAGAAGGCTCAATCCC
>JBGUED010000492.1:0-2345 GCA_041821525.1 Candidatus Aminicenantaceae bacterium
GATCGAGCGAGGCGACCAGCTCCCACTTGGGGATCTCCTTTTCTAAGAAGGCGATCAGCTTCTTCTCCTGATCCGGCGTGGCCTCAGGGAACCGGACCCGGGGGACTTCGATATCCAGGAAATGGACCAGGCGAGTGTCCCGGTCGGTGCGCACCCGGGCCTTGAACCAAGCCGCGCCGAAGACGGGCACGTCGCTTCCCTTTTTCGTGACCGAAACGGCCGCGCGGGCTTCGAGGATATCGCCCTTGAAGCTGTCGATCTGAGGCTGATAGATGATGACCTTGGCTTCCGGGTGATCCATCTCCCGCGGCCAGCCAATCTCCTCGTCTGCGGCCTGGGCGAGGACCAGCGGAGCCGTCGCCAGGATCATCACCGAAAGGAGAATTCCTCGATATTTTCTAGAAATTGATTTTTTCATACCCACACCCTCCATAATGAGTCTTTGTTTATTAGACAACACAAGACCAAAAATTATTGATCCTGATGTGTTATTTCTTCGGGGGAAACTTGTCCAGAATGCGGGCCACCGCATTCGCTACACCTTCAGACATCCTCTGCGGATCCGGATTGTGCGGAAGCACGGCAGAAGCCACTCCTCTCCAGACCATCTCCTCATCATCGCCATCCACCAGGTCGATAATAAGATGGCCCTCCTCGTAGCGGTAGGCGGAAGTGGATGCGGGCCCCCAATACCCGTACCAGTAATAGGGGGCATAGTGATAGCCCCAGCTTGTGACCTCAACCTTGTCCTGCACACCCGTGTGGACAGCGATCAGCAGGTCGGCGTCGTTCATTACGCGGGTCAGGCCTTTGTTCTTCATTTCCAGTGCAATAGCGCTGTAGATGCGCTTCATGACCAGGTCACTGGCCCTGTAATCGACCGGTGGAGTCAAGAAATCAAATGTCTTGTATTTCGAGAAATCCTGCTCACGGTCCCAGTCGTGGTTGACCTTGAGCGTGGAACAGCTCATCGTTAACAGAGCAAATCCCACTAGCAGCATCAATGATGTGATCTTTTTCATCGTGATTCTCCTTCAGTACCTATATAAAAAGCGTATGATAATACTATAATAGGGATGACCACAGACGATGTCTATAGGACTTTGGTCCAATGTGCCGAGGAACACGTTCGAGATATGCGGCAACTCAACTGAACTCTTCGCTTCCGTCCAGCTTCAAGCGGTCAAAACCATTCTGGCGGCAGGCCTCGTAGGCCACAGCAGTCACGGCGCTGGCAAGGTTGAGGGAGCGCGCCTCGCTCTTCATGGGGATACGATAGCAGCGGTCTTCATGGCTCTTCAGAAGATCTTCGGGGAGGCCGGTGGTCTCTTTGCCGAAGACCAGGTAGACCTCTCCGGAGAAGTCGATCCTGTCATAGGTTTGCGCGGCCTTTTTAGTGATGAATCTCAGATCTGCGCCCTCGACAGACTTCAAGAACTCCTCCAAGCTCTCATGGTGAATGACTTCCACGAGATGCCAGTAGTCCAGGCCGGCGCGTTTGAGATAGCGGTCTTCAAGGGAGAATCCCAGGGGCTTTACCAGATGGAGGGGCGCGTCTATGGCCGCGCAGGTCCGCGCGATGCTGCCGGTATTCTGTGGAATCTCCGGCTCAACCAGCACCACATTCAGGCACAGATCATTCATGAAACCTCCGGCACAAAGCGTATTGCATGAAAACATAGATCTTGCATGACATCTCCGGTCGGAAAAGCTTAAAGACTTTAAATCGGCGGCTCATTTCGGCCCTTTTCTATCCGATCGTTCCACCAGGGCCAGGAGGTCGAAACATCCCCCCGCAGGAGCGCCAGGACAGGCCTGGAGCGTCCTGCGGGGATCAACAGCTGCTGCCGCGCGATCTAGAACCGGGGACGCCCGCCTCCCCGGCTCTTATTGTTGACGCCCTCGGCGTCTATGGCCCACATGCCGCGGCCGTGGGTTCCGATCACAACGACGTTGTCACGCGGGTGGATGATGAGGTCGTGCACGAAACAGGAGGGCAGATTGCCGCCCAGGACGGTCCAGGTCTTGCCGCCGTCTTTCGTGACATATACACCGATGTCGGTGCCCACATACAGGATGCTGCGGTTGACCGGGTCTTCGCGGATCACGTTGACCGGACCCAGGGGGATGTTGCCCGAGATGTCCTGCCAGGTCTCACCGAAGTCCGTGGATTTCCAGACATAGGCATTGAAGTCGTCCTCGCGCTTGCCGTTCTGAGTCATGTAGACCGTGCCCAGGTCATACTGCGAGGCCACCAATCGGGACACCCACTTGCGATAGGGCAGGCCCGTCATGATCTCCTTCCAGATCTTACCGGTGTCTTTTGTGACATGCACCTTGCCGTC
>JBGUED010000493.1:0-2345 GCA_041821525.1 Candidatus Aminicenantaceae bacterium
CCGGCCGGCCCTCCTTTAAGGAGGCCGCAATCAGAAACAGGACGAAGACCAGGCTCCCGACCAGCGTCAGCAGCTGGAAGCGTCGTATGAGCCCGTCTTCCATATCTTTTTCCTATTGCACCGGCCAGTTCGACCTCAGCCAGTAAAATTCCCAGTCAGGGCCCCGGAGCCAGACGCCCACGAAGGTCAGGATGATGAGGCCGACCAAGGCACAGGTGAAAAGAGCCATGGCCGCAAAATGCACGGATCCAGTTTTCCTGCACTGATAGAGAGACCACCCTGTATAGGCGGCAGCCAGCACAGTCCCGGGATTGATCAGGATGATGAGGAGCTGAGGAATGCCTCTTAGCCAGTCCCCCAGCCAGCCAAAATTCACATTGACGAAGAGGATACTGATCGTCACCACAGCGGAGAAGATCATTGACACGAGAGCTACCCGCTTCCCAGCTGCACCGGAAAACCAGATCCCGATGTGGGATTCCTCCCGGTCCCGGAAGGGGACCGTCACCAGGAAGGCGAGGAACAGCAGCGGGATGATGATGCCCCCGGCAAACGCGGAATAGGAGACCAGCTCCTGGATCCCCAGGAAATACCAGGGAGACTTGGCCGGGTTCTCGGGCAGCAGGGGATTGGCCAACTCCTTGAGGGGGGCATCGAAGAAAAATGCCACCGCCATCAGTACGGCGCAGGAGACCATCAGCACGGCCAGTTCGGCCCACAGGGCCGTGGGCCAGGTATGGATGTCCTGCTCTTGAGAATCCGCCGGCCTGGCCAGCCCCCCGTCCTTGCGGATGCGCCAGAAATGCACGCCCATGAGGATCAGGAGTGTCAGGGGAAGAAAAATGATGTGCAGCATGTAGAAGCGGGTGAGCGCCTCCTGACCCACCACCTCATCCCCGATCAAAATCCTCTTGACGAATCCCCCGGGATCGAAGATATGGGTCATGCCCAGGGCATCGGTAAGCTCCCTGGCGGAAGCGGCGATGTTGGACCCGATGGTGACCGCCCAGTAGGCCAGCTGGTCCCAGGGCAGCAGGTATCCGCTGAAGCTCAGGAACAGGGTGATCACCAGCATGGCCACGCCGATGATCCAGTTGAGCCTCCTCCCCTTGAGATAAGCTCCGGTAAAAAAAGTCCGGATCAAATGCAGGAAGGCCAGGATCACCATGCCGTGCCCTGCCCATCGGTGCAGGTTGCGGAGGTAACGCCCGCCCTTGACCACATACATGATGTCCTTGACGGAGGAGTAAGCTCCCCCCACGGAAGGAGTGTAATAGAGCATCAGCAGCACGCCGGTGAGGATGAGGATCAGGAAGAGGAAACCGAGCCCTACGCCCAGGCCGAGGGTAGTGGTCATTTTCAGGCTGCGAAGGTTTACGCGGGGTGCATGGATGTGCAGAAAAAAATTGCGCGAGACCTTCTGGATGCGGGATTTTTGGCTGCCGGCAGGGATATTGGACATGGTTAGAATAGTCTGAGCCTGTCCTGAGGGGTGGTTCTCTGGTTCGTGTGCACGCGAATCTGGCCGTCCGGGGCCATGCCCAGTTTGAACCAGGACAGCGCGCTGGGTGCCGGCCCGGAAACGACCTCGCCGCTGTTTGAGAAGCGTGATCCGTGGCAGGGGCAGCGGAACTCATCTTCGATCCTTTTGAGCACGCAGCCCAGATGCGTGCATACGGCAGACACGGCCCTCACGCCTTCGTGGTCCCTCAGAATGAACACCTTGTGCTCCGGGAGCAGGGTGAAGGTGTTCACCGGGAAATCGGGGAGATGTCCGACCGAAAAGACCTTCTTGGTGCGTGTCAGTGCTGGGATGATGCTGCGGAGGGCGGCGATCCCCGCCAATCCTCCGGCTCCCGCAGCACAGCCCAGCGCTGCTTTGCCGAGGAATCGCCGCCTGGTCAGCCCGTCTTTGGGATTCTCCATGAGGATCTCAGATATCATACCGAATCTCCTTCCTGAAAATCAACTCATGGAAAAAGAGGACAGACGAAAAAGAGGAATATAGGGGACAGGTACATTTAGATATCTAAATGTACCTGTCCCCTATATTCCTGTCTGTCCTCTTTATCAATGCAGCTTGATTTTTCCGGGACGAGCCAGTACCGTGTAGGCAGCAGATTTAAGAGATAGGGAGAATATGAAACCAAACCGCCGCATCTGGGTTCCGCTCCTGGTCTGTGCCTTATTCATACCGATCGCATGTAAAAAATCCGGGGAACAGACCGTCGCCGATCGCGCTGCCGAACGAACGGCAGCGGTGATGCCGGACTATGTCGGCCGCCAAGCCTGTATCGAGTGCCACAGGGACCAGTATGATCTTTTTGTGGGATCAGATCATGACA
>JBGUED010000494.1:0-2343 GCA_041821525.1 Candidatus Aminicenantaceae bacterium
GGAAAACCCGCCGTCCTCACCAGCTTTCGCAGCCACATGAGATCTGGGATCCGGACGCCTATAGTTCGGGAGCCGCCCAGGAGCGCAGCCGGGAGCCGGGAAGACGCGGGGAGGAGGACGGTCAGAGGGCCCGGCCAGAAGGCCTCCGCCAGGCCAGGCAGCCCGGGCGGGAGGTCCGCTGCCACCTCCATCAGCATCCCGTAGTCCGAGATCACGAGAGAGAGCGGCTTGCTCTCATCCCGCTGCTTGATCCGGTAGATCCTGCGGACCGCCTCCGAATGAAATCCGGAGGCCCCCAGCCCGTAAAACGTGTCTGTGGGATAGGCAATCACTCCGCCTCGGCTCAGAGTCCCGACGACCCGGAGCAGGGAATCCCGGTCTTCACTGTCCCGATCTATATGCAGTATCTCGGTCTTCATCTTGAGTCTCTCTATAATAAACCTCATTTCTCGATCAGTAAAACTTTTCCGACCTTTTATTGTCACAGCGAATCAGGTAAAATTTGTGATGAATAGGACAATTGACCTGTTTTAGACACAGTCAACCGCGGGCTTTCCCCTGGAATACGGGGGCGGAGGATTGGCATAGAACTTGCATTGGTAATGCAGCGAGGAGTGAAAACATGAAAAAAATCGGCATGATTTTGTTGTTGTTGGTGTTGGTTTTCCCTAGCCTGGTCTTTTCCGACTTTGTTACCTTCAAACTCGGATACTTCTTCCCCAGGGCCGGCAGTGACCTCTGGACAACGGAATTCGAGAACATGACCTTCGAAAAAACCGATTTCACCGGCTCCATCTTTGGTTTTGCATATGAGTATTTCGTTTCGAGGGAGATCGCGATCCAGTTCAGCGTCGATGGATACCACAAACAGAAATCCGGCGTGTACATGGAGTGGGACGGTCTCGACGATTATGACGGCCGCTGGGCCTATCCCAGGGAAACCCTGCCGTATGTCGATTTCATCCCCCAGCATCTCTATTCCGTGTCCGTAACGCCCATCCAGATGAACGTCAAGTTCACCCCTCTGGGACGGACACAGAAGATCATCCCCTACATCGGGGCCGGAGTGGGCCTGTACATCTGGAGCGTGAGGATCCAGGGCGATGTCGTCGATTTAGGCGATCCCTGGGAAGACATCGATCTCGGGGTTACCGTCCATCCGATCTATATTTCCGACATCCGTGACGAGAACAAGCTGGCCTTCGGATTCCAGGGACTGGCAGGTGTGATTTTCCCGCTGGCGAGCCGGATCAGCTTCGAGGGAGAATTCAAATACAATTTTGCCAAGGGCACCCTGGATAACTTCATCGCGTTCGAGCGCTTTGACCTGAGTGGACTCCAGATCTGCCTGGCAATGAACTACTGGTTCTAGGCTGCCTTTCAGTCTTGGTATCTTTCGATGCACACGATCCGATTGAGGTCTCTACGGCCTCTGTGAGCGGGCGACTCGTCCGGATATCCCAAGGGAGTTAAGGCCAGGACCTTTACACCCTTGGGAATGCCCAACAGGGTCTTGACCTCGACTTCTTCGAAGGCCCCGATCCAGCAGGTCCCCAGCCCCTCCTCCTGTGCCTGCAGCATAAGGTGATCGACCGCGATGCTCACATCGATGGACCAGGATGCCATGTAGTTTCCCTGCCGCTGATAGCTGCGGTCGGGATAGCCGCAGGCCACGATGATAAGAGGCGCCTCGGCCATGAAGTACTGCTTCCGGGAGGCCTCGGCCAGCTGCATCCGCTTTTCCGCATCCCGGACCAGAATAAACTTCCAGGGCTGCAGGTTTTTTCCCGAGGGCGCGTTCCGGGCCGCCTCCATGATCCGTGCCAGCACCTCCTCCGGTATAGGATCTCCCTTGTAGACCCGGACGCTCCTCCGGGCTTTGATCACATCCAGAACACCCATGCTCACTCCTCCTTGGATTTATCCGTCCCCATCCCGGGGCTGTGATTTCGATGGCTTCGATCCCGGATCCCCATCATAGCACCGCAGGAGATCCTCGTATGGCTCTGCATCCGCGATCTTCCCTCGTTTGTGGAAGCCGTTGATCAGGATGCGACATTTTCGCGTAAGCTCTTCTTTGACCAGGCGTCTTTGCTCCGGCGTCAGGTCGAGGGCCAGGGCCTTTTCCAGCGCCGCTACACGGAAGCGGTCCAGGCCCCAGTATTTTCGCGACAGCTGATCAGCATGTCCCCCACGCTTGATGATCAGGGCTTCTGGCAGGGTATACACGGGGTACCGGCTGGCCAATCGGATTCCCAGGTCATAGTCTTCGCAGGCCGGCAGGTCCTCATCAAACAGCCCGACCTCATCGAAGAGGGACCGTTTAATCATGACTGCTGAGGG
>JBGUED010000495.1:0-2336 GCA_041821525.1 Candidatus Aminicenantaceae bacterium
GTGGAAGTTCCTGACCTTTGCGTCTTTCTTCTCAGTCATGATCAGCTCCTCCGCTCTTCCGCTAGGAACTCCCCCAGCGCTTCCACCAGCGTGTCCAGGTCTTCCTGAGTGTGAACCTCCGTCACGCAGTACAGAGCTGCCTGCCCCAGAGCAGGGAACTCGCTGCTCAGGTCTTTTCCCCCGAAGATCTTCCTGTCCAAGAGGAACGTGTTGATCTCTTCTACCGTCTTCCCTGTCCCGTTGAAATCCACAACCCATTCCTTGAAATGGGCGTTTTGAAAACGCGGAGCCCGCACACCGGGAAGCCCTGACAGGCGCTGCATCAGGTACTGCGATCTCTGCAGGATAACCTGCCCCAGTTCCTGCATGCCTTGAGGTCCCATGAGGGACAGATAGACTGCGGCCGTGATACCCCAGAGCGCGGAGTGGGTCCCCACGAACTCCCGGCCTTTTTCACGACCATCGAAGGAGGTGCGCTCGTAGGCCACGTCTCCGAAGCCGTATTCCCCCTTGACGCAGGTCCGCGTGATGCCGAAGAGCCGGGAGGGGTACTCCATGACAAACCGCGGGTCGTCGTGGGTGGCGATGAAGCCGGCCAGCCCCCCGCCGTAGCTCAAGTGCATGCCCAGGCCCTGGATGTCGCCGCATACGATGTCGGCCCCGTATTGAGCGGGCGGGGCCAGGATACCCAGGGAGATGGGGTCCGCGCCCACTAGGAAGAGGGAGCCGTGTTCGTGCAGAAGATCGGCCATCTCCTTCCCCCGGCTCTCCAGGAATCCGAGATAGGACGGATTTTCAATATACAGGCCGGCCGTATCCGGGTTGAGGCTCCCCTTGAGATCATCCAGATCGATCAGACCCGTTTCCGGTTCGTGACCGATCATACGGATGGTCATGACCGGCTGGCAGTAGTTCCGGATCACGGCCATCCGGTCAGGAGAAACGCGATCCGAGACCAGGATCTCCCCGCGCCCGGTGATTCGTCCCGCCATCCGGATGACCGTGCTGGCGGCCTGGGCCCAGTCGTAGGTGGGGACGTTGACCACATCCATGTCCAGCAGCTCCCCCATCAGGCTCTCGTACTCGAAGAGTGACTGGAAGCGTCCATGGTCCTCGTAGGGCTCCCCAGCATATGCGGTTAGGAACTCCGACCGGCGGTTTATCTCGTCGCAGATGGCGGGCACATAGTGCTGCCAGCAGCCTCCTCCCAAGAAATTCAGGTTCTCCGAACACGTGTGGTTCTTGGCCAGGATGCCCTCCACATGCCGCTTGAGCGCATATTCCGAGTGCAGGGGCTCGGGCAGATCCATGCACCCATTGAACCGCAGCGATTCCGGGATGTCTTCGAATAGGTCCTCGATTTCCGAGACACCGATCTCAGCCAGCATCTGTGCTTTGACCGCAGGCACGGAATTCGGAATGTAGGGGTGGACAAAGTCTCGCTTTTTTTCTTTCATAATTGCATTTCCTAAAAGAGGATTTCCCTTACGCATCTAACAACCCATTTCTAAATGCGGATTCCAGCGGTCAGGCGAGCCCGCCCCCGTCGACGACCAGAAAAGCCCCGGTCACCCATGGGGACAGGTCGCCGGCAAAAAACAGCACGGCCCGCGCCACATCCTCCGGTGTTCCAAAGCGGCCGAGCGGCCGGTCCGCGGCCTCCCGGGCGAACTCTTCCCAAGGCTGGCCGAGTTGTATGGCTTCATCCCGCAGCAGCGGCGTGTCGATGTCACCCGGACAAACGCAGTTGACACGGATGTTCTGCGGCCCGTGATCGATGGCCATGGCCCGGGTCAGATTCAACACCCCGCCTTTAGCCGCGCAGTAAGAGGCTGCCTTTGGCCCACCCTTGAGCGACCAGCCGGATCCGGTGTTGATGATGCTGCCCCCGCCGCCTTTGACCATGTGAGGGATGACAAAACGGGACATCAGGTAGACACCTTTAAGCGTAACGTCCAAGGCATGGTCCCACTCTGCTTCTGCAAGAACGACCGCATCCTTCCGCACGATGACTCCCGCGTTGTTGAATAGGATATCGATGCGGCCGTATTTCGTGACTACTTCCTCTACGGCCCTGCGGCAGTCCGATTCTTTGGAGACATCACACTGGAAAAAAGCGGCCGTGCTGCTGGCATCCCTTATGGATTTGGCTGCTTCTTGGCCTTTTTCCGAAACCACGTCCAGCAGCGCCAGGGCCGCCCCGGCCTCTGCCAGTAGTGCCGATGAGGCAAGCCCGATACCTGAAGCGGCCCCTGTGACGACCGCGACCTTTCCGGTCAGGTCAATAAGATCGACGATGGATTCATTGGCCGGCATTGTCCTCTCCTCCTCCCGCT
>JBGUED010000496.1:0-2333 GCA_041821525.1 Candidatus Aminicenantaceae bacterium
AGACATCCAGTCGGAAGCTCCGGTCTGGGAGAGGTGGAAAGCCAGGTGAGGGGGCTGAGACGTTCCCAAATCCGGTAAGTCATGCTAATATGGATCCAGCGAGGTTTCTATGAAATTCAGAGGGTTCATGGCCATACTTCTGCTGGTCACGGTCATCGTCTTCGTTCTCTACATCGTGAAGACAGGAGAGAAAGGGATGCTGGAGGAACGTGTGGACGCCTTTGACCGCGCCAAGCATCAACTGACCGAGACCAACATGCAGTCCCTGGAGAGGCTCATAACCATGTACTCGGCCGAGCGAGGGGCACTGCCCCGCAGCCTGGACGACCTTTCGGTCCTGGGCCCCATGACCACCGGTAAGAAGGATGCCTGGAGCAATGAGATCAAGTACGAGCGCATCTCGGACATGAATTTCCGCCTGACCTCTTCTGGGGCCGACCTCAAGTTCGGGACCGAAGACGATATCGTGAAGGAGTACTGAGGTGGGACTGCAGCCAGGGCTCAGGACCTGAAGATTCGTTTTAGTCTGGACCAGAAGGCGGTTCGTGAACCGGTGTCCGTGTCCTCGATGACAAGCTTCTCGGTCGTGGTCCGAAAATAGGCGTCTTCGTCGGCTTCGGATTTGATCCTGAGGATCTTAACGTCGTATCGTCTCCGCTTGCGGGTATTGCTCAGGATCTTGAACGCCTCCTCAATCCTTCTAAGGGTGCGTTCCCTCTCCTCCTGATCCACCAGGCCGTAGTGTGCTAGCGAGTCTTCTTCGAAGGCATTTTTCCCCACCGTGTATGCCTGTTCGATGCTCTGCTGGGAGGCGCTGGCCGGCACGTTGAGGATCTCGTAAAAATTCATTTCTTCGGTCTTTTTTATCCGCATGGTCATCTTATCTCTGCCGCTGGAGTCCTGCGGATCTCGAGCTTTCCGGCTATGGAGGCGATGGCGCGGGTGACTTCGGAATCCGGGTTCTGCCGGACATAGGGAGTCAGGTCCTGGAGGCTGACCGAGACGTTCTCGTCTTGGGGGATGGACCCCAGGAATTCGAGGTCGATCACGAGGTATTTCTGGACCACGTTCACCATGGAGGGACCGAGGAGCATGTCTTTGGTGGTCCTGGCTTTATTGACAATGAGACAGGGACGGAACCGCTTGAGGCCCCGAAAAAGGAGATCGGCGTGATGCCTGTCCCGGGAGATAATCTCGCTCAGGAAGCTGTATATCGAGCGCGAGGTGTCCTGGATCTGCTCTGACACCACCTTGACCAGATCCTGGAGCTGGAAGTGGTTGATGTACATCTTTAGGAGCCTGATGATGCAGGACTTGAGGAAGTAATAGGCGTTTTCGATGGAAGTGGGCTCCGGATTGATGACGAGGACACCGGGATTGGACAGGAGGAAGAAATCGATGCAGTTGTAGTCTGCGCCCGTGCCTATGTCGATGATGACGCGCTTGGACTCGAATGCCTTGATGTGCCGGATCAGCTTGAGCTTTTTGTAGTAGTTGAGGTTGGCGGTGAACAGGACGTTTTCTGTCCCCCGGACCAGGGTCAATCCGGCAAAGGGCGTGGGAACGGCCACGTCCCGAAGATCTGTCACCTGGTTTGTGAAAAAATGTCCCAGGTCGACATCGGACTCTCGCATCCCGAGAAATGTGTGCAGGTTGGGCCCGCCCAGATCCGCATCGATCAGCACGACTTCTTCGCCCTTCTGGGATAGATGGATAGCCAGGTTGGCGGAGAAAAAGCTTTTCCCGGTCCCACCTTTGCCTCCACCGATGGCCCAGATGGTACGGTCGCTTTGAGGATGGGCGGCCAGGATCGGGATGGTTTCTTCTGGATTCAAGGTTCGCGTCGCATTATCCCGGGGTATAAAACGCCACATTGTAGCACAGGTCCCAGGGGATGGGAAGTAATAATCTGCTATTGAAATTGTCGCCGATTTTTGGTATTGTACTTGTTTAAATCGTACGTGTTTGCGCACGAGGAGTGGTGTTGAGTTGAAAGAGTACAGCGATATAGACAGCAAGTTCCGTTATGTCACCGTGGCCGCCATGCGGGCGAAACAGCTTCTGAAGGGAGCCAAGCCCAAGATCGAGTCCAAATCCAAGAACCTGATCCGGGTGGCGCAGCAGGAAGTCCAGCAGGGACTCATAGAATTCGAGATCATACAGAACCCCGTCGAAGAATTCCTTGACACCGGGGATGATATGTTCATCGGAGAAGAGATCCGCGCTGGGGCCGCCATTGGGGAAGAAGCTCTGGAAGACGTGGAAGAAGTAATTGAAAAAACTGAGAAAAAAACAGAAGCTGCAGTAGTAACAAAAAAAACCGTGGGAGAAGC
>JBGUED010000497.1:0-2296 GCA_041821525.1 Candidatus Aminicenantaceae bacterium
GGTGTATACGGCGTTGCGGGGGATGGGAACACTGCGGTCGAGATACGAGCCGTAAATGACCATGAAGGTCCCGCCCAGCGACAGGGAAAAGAAGGCCATACCCAGGGCGGCGGCCATGACACCGGGAGTGAGGTCATGGAAGCGGAAGCTCCCGATGTACCACTTGATGCCTTCGGCGGCACCCGGAAGGGTCAGGGAACGTACGATGAGGATGATCAGTATGAGGAACAGGGCCGGCACGATCACCTTACTCGCCCGCTCTATCCCCTTCCTCAGCCCTTTGACCAGGATCAGGCCGCACACGCCGATGACCAGGGCTGTCATGAGCAGCTGCAGGCCGAACGAGGCGGCATTGAAGCCGGAATCCGGCGGCAGGATGGCGCCTGGATCGAAGTCGATACCCAGGGGCTTGACTGCCTGCGCCAAGGCGTGAAAGCCCACCCAACCCAGCGCATTGGAGTAGTATCCCGTGGCAAAAAAGACGATGCCAAACAGGAAGCCGCCCACATATTTCCCCCAGGGAAAGCCCCCTCGTTCGAACGCCCCCAAGGTGCCGCGGCCCGTGCTGCGGCCCAGTGTCCACTCCGCCATGAGCGCCGGTATGCCGATGAAAAACATGACCGCCAGATAGAACAGAACGAAGGCCGCGCCCCCGAACCGGCCGGCCATGTAGGGGAACCGCCAGATTGCGCCCAAGCCGACCGCGGCCCCGATCATGGTCATGAGCAGGCCGAAGCGGGAGGCGAAAGTCTCACGGCCGGGGCGCTCAGGGGAATCGCTGTTCATGGGAGTTAACCGGGCCTGAATCCATGCAGGCTTTATTCGTCCTCCCAGCCGTGCAGGCGGTAGTACTCCTCGACCATGCGCTCGATATCGACTGTGGAGCCCCGCGTCGGCCCTGTCTGCAGGGGCTCCTTCTGGAACCTCTCGGGCAGTGTGTCATCCGCGCGCGTGACGCCCAAGCGACGATTGAGGCGCCGGTCCCTCTGGACGGCCTCGCCCAGGACTCCCTCGAGGTAAACGGCCGTGTAGTCCACACCGGTTCCGGCCGTAAGCAGGGAGGCCGCGTTCTCCAGATCCAGGATGTCCATGCACAGCCCGATGTTCTTGCACATGGTCAGGCAGTCGGTGAGCAGCGCGATCTTCTCCGAATAGGTGACGAGCGCGGCCTTGCCCTCCTCTTCCAAACGCATGGCCGCCTTCTCGGTCCCGAAGCGCTCCCTGGCCTCGTCCCGCAGTTCTGTGAGCTCGAAATAGGGCTCGGCCCTCAGATGGTCGCCCCCCCTTGAGGCGATGGCATAGGTCAAACCATACGCCTTGATCCCCCGGGGATCGCCGCAGATGATGTCCAGGCCCTTGACCTGCATGACGAGCTTCCGGGCCTCTTCGCCAAAATCCTGGGAAAGCCGAGTGGCACCCAGGGCCAGGCGAGAGCCCACTCCCCTGCAATGGATGATGTCTTCGACGGTCCTCCGGATGGCCTCCGTGTTGCCCCAGCGCAGCTCCAGCCCGCCCAGATCTTCCGGCGTCACCAATCCCTTGTCCTGGCACTCCATGATCCAGCCGATCACCTCGGCCGTAGATATGGAATCCAGCCCGGCCTGGTTGAGCACGGCGTTCATCTCCAAAGCAAAGGCGAGGTCGCTGCACCCAAGCCGGGAAGTAAAGCTGCACAGGGTCTCGAACTCGGGGCCCTCGGCCTCGAATCCCCGGGCCAGGTAGTAGCGTGAGCAGTGAAGGTTGCAGTTGTAGCAGGCCTTGTTCTTGACCTTGTAGCGTTCGGCCAGGGTCTGACCCGAGACCTCCTCGACATAATCGCACACCCCCTCCTGGAAGTGCCGGGTGGGCAGGATGCCGATGCTGTTCAGGTCCTGCATCAGCATGGTGGTCCCCAAGCGGTAGCGCTTGTCGTACTCGCGGTGCTCGAGGATCGCCCGTTCCATGTCCCGCGTCAGCTCCAGGAATCCCAGGGTGTCCGCGACCTCCAGCGACCTTTTTCCCCGGACGGCCACGGCCTTGAGGCGCTTGGATCCCATGACCGCGCCCATGCCGGTGCGGCCGTTTACCCGGTTCCCACTGGAGACGATGGCCGAGTAAAGCACCTGGTTCTCTCCGGCCGCCCCGATGCCCGCTACCTGGGCCGTGTGATCCCGGTTCGCCTTCCGGATCGCAGAGGTGACGGCGGCCACACCGAGGCCGGCGTATTCCGGGCAGTCCCTGAACTCGGCCCCTTCTTCCGTGACCCAGAGGTAGATCAAGTTTTCGGAGCGTCCAGTGATGATGATCTGGTCGAAGC
>JBGUED010000498.1:0-2295 GCA_041821525.1 Candidatus Aminicenantaceae bacterium
TGCAAAGATGTCGTCCAGCGTCAGGACGTCTTGACTCTGCTCCTGAGAGGCCAGGGACTCGGCCACGACCTCATGGATCTGAAAAAATTCGATCTGTTTTTCGATATAGGCCTCCACCGCCAGTTCATTGGCGGCGTTGAGGCTAACGGAAAACGCCTGCTCCCGCTCCAGTGCCTCGAGGGCCAGGCTGACCAGGGGAAACTGGTCCAAGTCCACATCATAAAACTCCAGCTCTTTGATCCGGCTCAAGTCCAGGGAGGGCAGCCCGGAATCGGCCCTTTCCGGGAAGGTCAGGGCATACTGGATGGGGATCTTCATATCGGTCAGGCTCAGCTGGGCCAGCACCGAGCCATCGCACATCTCGACCAGCGAGTGGACGATGCTCTGCGGATGGATCAGGATCCCCAGTTGGTCCCGAGTCAGGTCGAACAGCCAGCGTGCCTCGATCAGCTCGAGCCCCTTGTTCATCATGGTAGCCGAGTCGATGGTCACCTTCTTACCCATCTTCCAGCGCGGATGGTTCAGCGCCTCCTCCGGAGGCTTGGTCCGCATCTCCTCTGGAGTGAGACGGAAAAAAGGCCCGCCCGAGGCTGTTAGGATCACCTTGCGGACATCCTGGGCGCGTTCCTTGGCCAGACACTGGAACACGGCGCTGTGCTCGCTGTCCACGGGGAATGATCTCGGCTCCGCTGCGGGAGGCGGCCTCCCGCAGGAGGAATCCGCCGACCACCAGGGATTCCTTGTTGGCCAGGGCCACCCGGGCCCCGGACTCCACGGCCGCGAGGGTGGGCCTGAGCCCGTTGATGCCGGTTATGGCGGACACGACGATGTCATTCCTGGTATCGCCGGCCACCTCGGCAGCCCCCTCCGGCCCGAAGAGGATCTTGGAGGGCGAAAATGAGCTGGCCCTGCGAAAAGCCTCCGCATCCTCTTCCCGCTCCAGTGCCAGGATCTCGGGGCGGAAGCGTTCCGCCTGTTCCGCCAGGAGGGTGACGTTGCGTCCTGCCGCAAGCCCGAAGATCCTAAAGGCGCTGTCCTGGTTGGCTGCCACGGCGAGGGTATTGCACCCGATGGAGCCTGTGGAGCCGAGGACAGTGAGGTTTTTCATGGAATCTTGCCTGGGATCACAGCATGCCGATATATTTCAGGAGATAGTAGAAGACCGGAATGGCCAGGATCAGACTGTCCACCCTGTCGAGGAATCCGCCGTGTCCGGGCAGCAGGCTGGATGAGTCTTTGACTCCGGAGGCGCGCTTGAAGAGGGACTCGAAGGGATCGCTGATCTGGGCGACCATCTGGAGGACCAGGGCAAAGACCACGACCTTCCAGATAACGGCATCGCCGGGGAAAAACAGCTGCTGGAAGGCCAGCCCCCCTGCGGCGCCCGTCACCAGACCGCCGACGCTGCCTTCCCAGGTCTTGTTGGGACTGGCCATGGGAGCCATCTTGTGCTTGCCCAGCAGACGGCCTACGAGCATGGCTCCTGTATCACCGATGAAAATCACGGCGAACATATAGAGAATGAGGATCGGTGCGAACTGGTCACGCAGCCAGATGAGGTGGTTCAGGGTAAAGCTCAGGTAGATGGCCCCGAAATAAGTCAAGGCCACGGATGCGGGGAAAAAAGCCAGTTTTTCCAGTTTGGTCACAGTCAGGACATAATAAAACGCACACAGGGTTATGCCGAATATAAGAGCGGCCGCGATCGAGAACGTGGGAAAGTAGAATGTCGCCGCAAAAATCAGGGCCAGCAGGATCCCGAGGCCTTTTTTGGGGAACATCTTTTTTCGCCGGGGCAGGTTGTAGAACTCCACCAGGGCGGCCAGGATGAAGGCCTGGATCAGGGCAAAGAACCAGATCCTGGGAAACACCAGAATGGCCGACACAACCAGTGGGAGGAGCACCATGGCCGTGAGCGTTCTCTTCAGCATATTCATTTGTCCTGTCCTTTTTCCTGTCCTGGGAAATATGGTTATCCTAAAAGATCAAGAAGTCTGGATGTCTCCAAATCTCCTTTCTCGCATCTGATAGTCCACGATCGCCTGCAGCATGTCCTTCCGCTTGAAGTCAGGCCAAAAGAGCGGCGTTATCCATATCTCGGCATAGGCGATCTGCCACAGGAGAAAATTGGAGATGCGCAGCTCACCGCTGGTTCTGATGAGCAGATCTGGGTCCGGGATGCCGGCTGTGTTCAGGTACTTGGAAAACATGTCTTCGTCCAGGTCGGCGATATCGAGATCTTTTTGGGAGGCCAGCTTCTTCACGGCCTCCACGATCTCTGCCCTGCCCCCGTAG
>JBGUED010000499.1:0-2290 GCA_041821525.1 Candidatus Aminicenantaceae bacterium
CCATGTTTTTTTCATGGGATTCGACTAAACGAATAAGGTTGTGGTGTGTATTTAGTATTAGGGATGCTGGCTGTGGTGTGTATTTAGCAAAAGGGGGTATGGTGAGGTTACCTTGCCCAGCCAGCACAACAAGGTCCTACTTACAATAATCATATCCACCGCGAATGTCAATCACCCCTGGGGGTGAAATCCGCTTCCCTGCCCTTGGTTGACAATTTTCGGTTGATTTTCCTATAATAGATGGTGTGCTATCTGGGGGCGAACTGGATTCGACGGAGATAGTGAGACTAAGGTTGCATGTCGAGGCCCCGTCTCCCTCGTTAAAAAGGCGGACCCGATTAAGTGCGGAACCTCAAGCACTTGCTGCCTAATCAGTAGGCATGCCGTTTCTCGGTCGTTTTCCTGCGGCCTCCGGGAAGCGTCGACTTGCAGGATAGTAGGTCGGGTTGGCTCCGTGCCCGGCACGCGAAACTTCTCGGAGTTGGCTCCAGGGTCGCTCTCCCTTTCAGCAGCCCAGGAGCGAGAAATAAGAAAGGGATAAGCGTGTAGACACCTTCAGTCAAATGTCTTCGGACGCGGGTTCGATTCCCGCCGCCTCCAAATCTTCGTATACGAATGAGCAAAACGTGGTGAAATACATTGTCTGCAGCCTGACGGTCCTTTTCGTACTGCTGTGTCAACTGGCCCCTGCAGCCGCATCCCGCTTTCAGGAGGAGCCATTCCTCCAGCTGTCAGTGGAGGATTTCGCAGATTACGGCCGCGTTACCGTCACATCCAACCACCCCCTTCGTTCCTCCATCGAGAAGAACGGAATCTATCTCCTGGTCAGGATCCGGGCCGACCAGCCTTTCCGGATACGCAGGGGTTCTTTCCGGAGCCGCTTCATTGAGTCGGTCGGTTGGACCCAGGGCGTGGACTTCTATGTTCTGAACATCAAGGTGCGGATGTCCGACTTTACGCATGCCTCATCCAACCTCACCCGCCCCCATCGGCTGGTCATCGATGTGTTGCCGGAAGGGGCGGATCCCCGGCCGAAGGCAGGGCAGGAGGCGGCGGAGGGGGCAGCACCGATTCCCAAGAAGGAGACGGGGGCCCGGACCACCGAGCGCGCCGCTACGAGATCTGACACACCGGCAACCACCCCGACTCAATCTCTCGCCCAGGGGTATCGGACCATCATCATCGATCCCGGGCACGGCGGGCTCGAGGTGGGGGCCGAGGGGCAGAACGGTACTTTGGAAAAGGACATAACCCTTTCCCTAAGTCTGAAGCTTAAGGCCATCATCGAACGTAATCTGGCCTACCGTGTTGTCCTTACCCGAGACCAGGATGTGGACATTCCGCTGGAACGGCGGGCTGCCATAGCCAACAACGAGCAGGCTTTCCTTTTTATTAGCATCCATGCTAACGGATTTCCGGGGAGCAAGGCCCGGGGTGCGGAGACCTATTTCCTGAATCTGAACGCCACGGACGAAGAGGCGCGGCGCCTGGCGTACATGGAGAACAACTCCACGGAACTCGATCAGATCCAGGGCGATGCCGAGGACGACATCAAGATGATCCTCTGGGACATGGCCCAGGCTAATTTCCTGAAGCAGAGCAGCGAGATGGCGGAGCTGATTCAGAGCGAGCTCAATACACTGAGGGATACGCGGAACCGGGGGGTGAAACAGGCTCCGTTCAAGGTGTTGACAGGAGTCGCCTGCCCTGCGGCTCTGGTAGAGGTCGCCTTCATATCCAACCCGGATGAGGAGCGCAAGCTGCTGACGGACGATTTCCAGACCTCCGTGGCCCAGGCGATCTATGCCGGCCTGGCCAAGTTCATCCGGCAGTATGCCAGGGATTAGGGGAGCAGGATGAATATCAAGCGGATCTTGCCTATTGGTGTGCTGTCCGTACTGCTGCTCGTCCTGGCGGTCCTGTTTTTCGTCGGAGGCACAGAGGAGCCCCCTGCGCTGGCTCCGGTCCCGGTTCCGGATGATGCCGGGGAGGATTCGGCCGCGCCCCAGACCCGGACCATTACACTCTTCTTCCTATCGGACGAGGACAATCTCCTGCACCCTGAGGAGCGGGAGATCTATACCCATGAACTGACCGTCTTTGAGGCCAAGCAGGCCATCGAGGAACTGGTCAGGGGATCGTCCAGCGGCGCCGTGGCGTCCGTTCCCCCGGGCACTCGACTCAGGGAGATGTACATCATCCGGGATGGGATCGCTTACGTGGATTTTTCCCGAGAACTCAAGGACAACCACGGCTCGGGGACTGCTGCGGAAACCGCCACCGTCTTCGC
>JBGUED010000500.1:0-2284 GCA_041821525.1 Candidatus Aminicenantaceae bacterium
GTCTCGGCCGTTACCGCTAGCAAGGCCTCTGTCGAGGGACTGTCTGCTCTCCAGCGCATCAGCCCCCCGGAACAGGAGCGTACCACCCGCGTCCCCAGAAGAGACGCCTGTGCGGCCGCTTTCCGGTTGGACTCGAAGATGTTTTTCTTCTGCCAGGTCTCCATGCCCAGTGGGATGTGCTGGCCACTCCCCCATTCCAGGTAGAGGTGGTTTTCGGCTGCGAACCCGGCCATGTCCTTGAGATAGACCTCGTCCACCTGCCTCCCTTCTTCCTGGCTGAGCCCCGAGAATTGGACGCCCCCGGCCCCATGTTCCACGGCCCAACCCAGGATCTCCATGGGGGCCAGGCCCAAAGGAAGAAGCCCGTAGCTGTCTATGCCAATCCGCATAATGTCACTTCTTTTTGACCTGCTTGTCCTTGAGATACGGGCCGTGCTGGGGCCAGGGCCGGGGATCGGCCGTGATCTTTTCCATCAGCACCTCGATGGCCTTTTCCAGCTGGGCATCGTACCCGCGGGCCACTTCGGCAGGGTGCAGGTCCACGACCACATCCGGCTGCACGCCCTCATTCTCCACGATCCAGGCCCCGTCCACATCGTAGATACGGTAATCGGGTGCAGTCACGCTGCCGCCGTCGATGAGCGGAAGGGGAGCCGAAACACCCACCAGGCCTCCCCAGCTGCGCGTGCCGATCACAGGCCCCAATCCGCGCTTCTTAAACTCCATGGGGAGCATGTCTCCCCCGGAGCCAGCCTGGCGGTTGGTGAGGCATACCATGTGGGCCGTGGTTAAAAAATCCGGGATGGTCTGGTCTGCGGAATACCGCCTGGTCCAGAAGGCGTGAAGCGGCTTGTCCAGGCGGCGCAGGAAGATGTCCGGATCCAGCCCGCCTCCGTTGAAGCGTCCGTCTATGATGAGCCCCTGCTTGCGCATCTGGGCGTAGAAGTATTTGGGAAATTCCAGACTGGAACCCAGGTAGGTGTCGGGCAGATGGATGTAGCCGATCTGGCCGTTCGAGGCTTTCTCCGCCACTTTCCGGTTGTGCTCCACCCAGTCCAAATACCGGAGCGTGTTCTCCCCTCCCAGGGGCTGGACCACGATCTCGCGCGCCCCTGAGTTCGATGGGGAATCATTGACGAGGAGCGAGACCTGATGCCCTGCCTGCCCCTGAAAATAGGAATAGATATTGCTGTCGGAAGTGACCTCCTCTCCGTTTACGGCCAGCAGGTAATCTCCGTCCTTCAGGTTCATTCCCGGCCGCGCCAGGGGCGGATAGACACCGCGCGAGTAGTCGGCTACCCGATAGATCTTTTTAAAGCGATAGCGCCGGTTGGTATTATCGATCTCCCAGTCCGCACCCAGCATGCCCACGTTGACACGGTCGGCCCCACGCAGGATATCCCCCCCTGAGATGTAGGTGTGGGAGGTGTTGAGCTCGCCGATGAGCTCACCGATCAGGAAGCGGAGGTCCTGGCGGCAGGATGCGAAAGGCAGGAGCCTTCCGTACTTTGCCCGCATGGCCTCCCAGTCCACGCCGTGCATGTCCGGTTCATAGTACATATCCCGCTCCATGCGCCAAGCCTCATTAAAGATCTGTTTCCATTCCTTAAGCGGCTCGAACCACATGGTCAGTCCCGAGAGGCTGAGAGGCGATTCCTTGGACTCCCGGGCACCCGAGGAGATGAGCCCAAGAGACCGTCCCTGCCGGCAGATCAGGGTCGAGCCGTCCGCTGACAGTTTGAATCCACTGACTCCCTGGATGACGGTGTAGGGCGACCGGGCGGAAAAGGAGAATGCGAAGAGGGCCTGAGAGCCTGGGCCGCGGTATTCGAACCGGTTATAGTCCCCGTCCTCGCCGTTGAGATAGAACAGCGTGTTTTTGCCGGCCTTCAGGCTGCGATAATTTCCGGGCGGCAGCGGGAGCGGCTCGATCCTCTCAGCCAGGCCCTCGAAATCGATGACCATGGGAGCTCCGGCTTCAGGCTCTCCCGGATTTTTGTCTTTGTCTCCCCCAAGCTCTTCATCGCTCCGGAAGGGAAGCAGGGGGCCGCCGTCTTTTTGTAAGGCCACGGCATAGATCCCGGCCGCATCCTTGTACACCACCTCCCATTCAAAATCACAGAAAGTGGGATTGAAGCGGCGGTTGGAGACGAAAAAGAGAAAGCGTCCGTCCCGGGAGAATTCCGGCCCGAAGTCGTTGAAGATCCCCTGGCTCACACAGTGGACTTCACCGGTCTCCAGTGCAAAGATGTAGACCTTGTAGACCAGGTCTGAGTCCATCTTG
>JBGUED010000501.1:0-2273 GCA_041821525.1 Candidatus Aminicenantaceae bacterium
CTTGTCTCGCTGCGCCTGCCAGTCTTCCTGCGTGAGGCGGGCGAGGTTGGCGGCCTTCACCACTTCCAGGCGGCCGGTCGGCTTGCCCTCGGGATCCAGCACGCCCAGCGCTATCAGGATGGTGGCCCGGTCAGCGGCCCACTGTTCGTCCTCGGGCATGGGCAGCCGTACTGCCAGGAATCCCCAGCCGGTTATGACGCCGTGATCGCCCTCCTGCATGTGGCAGGTCTGGCATGTCGGCGCGGCGGCCGTTTCAGGCAGGGTGCCGTTCTGCTTCAACAAGTAGCGAACGCCGTGCTTTGAACCCGAGTACATCTCCCACTGCGGGTGGTCGAAGCCCATGTGGCACTGCTGGCAGGCGTGCGGGCTCTGCGCCTCCAGCTTGGAAAAGACATGGCGCGTGTGGCAGGCATCGCAGGAGGCGACACCGAAGCCGGCGCCGTTTTCCTTGAGCTGGCTCAGCTCCTCGTCGCTCTTCAGGCCGATCTTGTGGCATCCTCCGCAGCCCTTCATGCCCTCCATGAGCGCCATGGGCTGCCAATGCGAAGTGGGCATGGCCTTCATGGCGGCCCAAGCCATAGCGTGTTTGCCCTTTTTGAACTGCGCTACCTTCTCTTCATGGCACTGCGCACAGGTCTCGGGTGTGGGGATCTCCGCCTTGGCGATGTCGTAGGAATCCTTGTGGCCGTCGCCGTGACAGGTCGCGCAGTCGATGTCGTTTTGGCTGTGTTTACTGAGCTGCCAGTCCGATACGATGTTGGGAGTCGTCTCCTTGTGGCAGTTGATGCATTCCTGTGCAGCCGCAGGCAGGGCCAGGGCCGCCAGACAAATACCCAGTACTAGGAATTTAAATCGCATTATCCACCTCCAATGAGTAGTGAGTTCCATACCCGGAATTTATAAGCGAATACTATAAAATCGGTCGGGAGTATGCAATAAAAAATGTGATATTTACGCAAATGGGACAAAAATAGACCGGGTCGAATTGACATCGGGATTGGCATGGGGTAAGAATAGCGACGTCCATGTCAGAAAACAGTAAAAACCTCAAATCCAAATTGCCCCATGTCGGGACCACCATTTTCGCCGTCATGAGTAAGCTCGCACATGAGAGCGGGGCGCTCAACCTCTCTCAGGGTTTCCCGGATTTCCCGGTTTCTCCGGAGCTGATCGACCGGGTCACTTTCTACATGAAACAGGGATTCAACCAGTACGCACCCATGACGGGTGTGCAGCCCCTGCGCGAGCAGATCTGCCGCAAGGTCGAAGCCGTCTACGGCGCACGCTACCATCCCGAGAAAGAGATCAACGTCACAGCCGGCGCCACCCAGGCCCTCTACACGGCCGTCGCCGCCGTGGTCCACGAAGGGGACGAAGTCATCCTCTTCAGCCCGGCCTATGACTGCTATGCCCCGGCGGTCGAAGTTCACGGTGGGATCCCGGTGTTTTCCCACCTGAAGCCTCCCGGCTACACCATAGACTGGGACGAGGTGCACAGCCTGATCAATGGTAAAACCCGGATGATCGTGGTCAACACTCCGCACAATCCCACGGGCAGCATCCTCACGGACCGGGATATGCGGAAGCTGGAGGATCTCACCCGCGGCACCGATATCCTGGTCATCAGCGACGAGGTGTACGAGCACATCATCTTCGATGGCACGCCGCACCAAAGCGCCATGCTCTATCCGGGGCTGCGGGAGCGCAGCTTTGTGGTGTTCTCGTTCGGCAAGACTTTCCACAGCACCGGCTGGAAGATGGGGTACTGCCTGGCTCCCGATGAACTCATGCAGGAGTTTCGCTCCGTCCACCAGTTTTTAGTCTACTGCTGCAACACGCCGATCCAGCATGCCATCGCCGATTTCCTGGCGGACGACGCCAACTACTTGGGCATAAGCCCCATGTATCAGGCGAAGCGGGACCTCTTTCTCGACCGTCTCAAAACCTCGCGCTTCAAGTTCACGCCCACCTCCGGCTCTTACTTTCAGCTGCTGGATTACAGCGATATCACGGATGAGGGTGACATGGACTTTGCTGTGCGCCTGACAGAGGAGCACAAGGTCGCCTCCATCCCGGTCTCGGTATTCTACCCGGATGCCCTGGATAGCCGGGTCCTGCGGTTCTGTTTTGCCAAGCGGGAGGAAACCCTGGAAAAAGCTGCCGAAATCCTATGCAGGATATAGACATCACCCTGATCCAGACCGCCCTCCACTGGGAGGACACGCCTCGGAACCTTGACATATTCAGCCGTCTGCTGAGCCGGATCGAGAGAC
>JBGUED010000502.1:0-2263 GCA_041821525.1 Candidatus Aminicenantaceae bacterium
CGATGCCGATCTTCTTGGGATCGATTTTCTTGATAACCTCGGCCAGGCTCTCGAACTGTTTTTTCGACTTGTCCTCCCAGGTGCCTTCGTACCATCCCCGGCTTCCATAATAGCTGCCGCTGAGCCTCTCAACACCCTTTCCCGGGCCGCGGTCATGAAACATCAGGATCGAGGTGCGGCGGGCGTTCATGGTCGGCTCGGGCATCATGCTCATGTAGACAGGATCCTCGTTGTATTCCCGATTGATAACGAGCCACAGATCGATCCCTTCCCTGCGCATGAGTTCCGGGATGATGTTGTCCAGGCGCCACTTCAGGATCTCGTTATACACAGCGGCCCGCTCCTTCTCCGGGAGGATCTTGTCAATGTCCCGCACCGCTGCCCCGCCGTAGGCCTGTGGCAGGGCGAGCACGGGAAGGACGATCAGTGTTAGAAGAAGCAGTAGGCCGGGTCCAAACCAATACCTATGTGTAGACATGTGTACCTCCTAAGGGGCTTGAAACCTGATGGTTTAGCATATCAATTACATCAGTCAATCCCATAATCATATGCAGGGACTCTCGTGTTGTCAAAAGAGAACAACAGGATCCCATACACTGCAGAGGACACCTGACCTGATAAGGAGACGGCCCAGGGCCGGGCCAGGAGATATTTCAGGGGAAGCGGGCTGGTATGAATCTTGCATTCTCAACCTATGGATAATCATATTTTCGAGGAATGAGGTGTTGAGCATGCGGAAAACACACAAGCTACTATGGGTCTCCGCGGCGGTTCTGATCCTGGCCGCGGCCGGTTACGGGCAGAATCGCTTCCAGATCGGGCTGGCCTTTGAGCCATTCTTCCCCCAGGGCGAATTCCATGAAAACATGGACCAGATCGGCTGGGGTGGAAACCTGGACTTCCTCTACCGGATCCCGGATTCGGCCGTCCACGTCGGAGCCGCCTTTGCCTATCATGTCTATGGCTGGCAGACTCGCTGGGAACCGCTCAGCTGGACCATCCCGGATGTGTTGGTCAAGGTGAGCACCACCAACGCCGTTGTCAACAGCCACGCCCTGCTGCGCCTGCAGCCCCGCATGGGCCCGGCCAGACCCTACATCGAGGGCCTGATCGGGATGCAGCACCTGACCACAGACACGCGGGTCTACGATGACTCGAACTGGGAACACGAGAGTTTTGCCAGCACCAACCAGATCCGTTCCACGGTCTTCAGCTACGGCCTGGGAGGCGGCCTGCTGCTCAACCTGTCCCGAAACAAGCCCTCTGGCGAGAAGAGCGCCTTTGCAGTCAACCTTGAGGTCGGTGTCCGCTATATCCGGGGAGGATCGGCCTATTACATGAAGCCGGGAGACATCCAGTTGGAGGGCGGCGGCGTTACCTACACCATCAACCGGTCACGTACCGACATACTCATGCCCAAGATCGGCTTTGCCTTCGCCTTCTGAAACAGCCGGATACCTGGGTACTACCCAGGTCGACATTCTTTATAAATGATTCAGGCTAGATTTTGATGCCGATCTTGCGCATGAGGGCCAGGGCATTGAAGCTCTCGCACTTCCCCGGCTTGAGGATGTAATCGAAGCGCAGTTGGTCTCCCTCGACAAATCCGTCGAAGTGGAAGTTCTTGATCTTCTCAGGGAGCTCTTCTTCGAGCCGGGTGAGTTCCAGGTCGTGGGTGGCGACTACACCCGAGGCCTTGAATCCGACCAGCTGCCGCATCAGGGCCAGGGCTCCCGCCTGCCGGTCCAGGGCATTGGTCCCCTTGAGCATCTCGTCCAGCAGATAGAACACATCCTCGCCCCTAAGGATGACTTCCAGGATCACCTTCAGGCGCTGGAGCTCCGCATAGAACAGGGACAGGTGTTTGTCCAGGGAGTCGCTGACCTTCATGCTGGTGTAGAGCTTGAAAGGAGAGAGCCGGCAGGAGCGGGCACAGACCGGTGAACCGGCAAGTCCCAGCACCAGGTTGACACCCAGGGCCTTCAGGAATGTGCTCTTGCCCGCCATGTTGGGCCCCGTTATGACCAGGATGGTCCCCCGGCCTTCTGCCAGGAAATCATTGCTGATTCGATCCTCCGGAGGGATGAGAAAATGTCCCAGGGCTTCGGCCCGAAAGACTCCGGATTCCTCTTCGATCTCGGGAAAGGCCCAGTCCCGAAAATTGAAGTGGAGGTTGGCAAAACTGGAAAGGGCCTCGACTTCACCGAGGACCTGAAGCCAGCCCATCGCATCTCCCGAAAACCGTGACTTCCACCTTTCGAGG
>JBGUED010000503.1:0-2244 GCA_041821525.1 Candidatus Aminicenantaceae bacterium
CTGGGACGCATCGACCTTAGGCTTTCCGCTCGCGCCGGCGATGACCAGGGGAACCCGCGCTTCGTCGATAAGGAGGGAGTCTGCCTCGTCCACAATGGCGAAGTGGAAATTCCGGTGCACGAGGTTATCTTGACTGAAGCAGAGTTGATCCCTCAAAAGATCGAACCCGGCCTCCTTGGCCGTGGCATAGGTGATGTCAGCGGCATAGGCCTTTTTCCGCTCCTCGGCCGGCATCCCCTTCTGGATGCTGCCCACGCTCAACCCCAGGAACGAGTAGATCGGCCCCATCCAGGCCGCATCCCGCCTGGCCAGGTAGTCGTTGAAGGTGTGGATGTGGACTCCCTTGCCGGTCAGAGCATTCATATAAACCGGGAACACGGCCGCCAGGGTCTTGCCTTCGCCTGTCTTCATCTCCACCAGCCTGCCCCGAAACATGGCCATCCCCGCCAAAACCTGGACGTCGTAGGGCCGGAGTCCGATGGTGCGTTCCGCCGTCTCCCGGACCAGGGCATAGGCCTCGGGCAGTATATCGTCAAGGGGCTGCCCCTGCCCGGCCTGATCTTTCAGCCGCGTGGATATATCCTTGAGCTCCCTGTCAGAAAGCCCTCCAAGTTTGTGGTCATTGACTCTATCGAGCTGGACCTTATATTCACCGAGGTCCCATTCGATCGGGATTCCCCGGAGCCGGTTCCAAAGATGGTTAATTCTGGATCTATCGAGATGGATCATGATTTTTGCCTCCGCTTATTACTGCCGTAAAGATTGGTCATAAAGTTACGAAAACAGCAGGTAACGCGGAGGACCGCGGGGATTGGAGACATCGCGGACGTTTCGGCTCGATACCGTGATATTGCCCTGAGGCTTAGCGTATAGGCAGACGATCACAAAGTAAAAGAGCAGGGGGAGGATGTACAGGAGCAGAGGGAAAAAGATCCCCGTCAGCAGGAGTAAAGGCACCAGTACGCTGGGGAAGCTGATATCTCGAGCGCTCATCTCTTCCTGTCCGCCACTTTTCCCTCAATATAGCGGGCAGGTGCGGGCCTGTCAACCGAATACAGGGGGAGACCTGGCCTAAATCGCGACTTTGAATTCATGTGTCAATCAAAAAATTGCTGACATCGATGTTAGCATGTGGCATGATTTCAGACGATGAAATTGGAGGGAAGGATATGACTCAAATTCCCAGGACGAGCACACTTGGCCTGCTGGCTGTGGCCCTGCTCCTATTGGGCATCAACGGTTATGCCCAATCCCATGCGGCCGAGGAACAGCATGGTGAGGAGCTTCATCATTTCCATAACCACCACCTGGGGCTGTTTGTCGGCGCCACGTCGAAATTTGAAGAAGGCAGCACTTACTTCTCGTTGGGGCTCGAATACGAGTATCTGCTCGACAAAGAACACGGTAGGTGGAAACTCGGCGTGGTCGGCGAACTGATATTCGGACATAAGACTGAGTACCTGATAGCGGTCCCGGTCATTTTCCAGGTATATGATGGCCTTTTCGTGCTGGCCGGCCCGGGCTTGGAATGGTTCCCTTCTCATGCAGAGGAAGGGGATGAACACCACGATCCCCATGCCGCTGGAAACGGCAACGGCAGCGAAGGCGGCTATGACACCCATGTTTTGCTGCGGATCGGGGCCGGATATCAGTTCCACGTGGGCAAATTCAGCATAAGCCCGATGGTGAACCTCGATATGTGGCGCAAGCACCACTCCCTCGTGTGGGGGATCGCTATAGGCCGCGGTTTCTAAATCTCCAGTACTTCCGGTCCGGCTCCAGTTTTAGCATTTGAACTCATATCCCAGCCGTGATATATCTATCCGGTCATGTGTGCTTTTTCCCTTGTCTTGAATCCATCGGGAGGAGAACGGAAATGAAAGCTTGGGCCGGGATTTATTCGCTTGTCTGTATTATATGCCTCATGGTTCTGCCAGCCTGCCAGACAGAGCCTGTGGACATCCACACGGCCGCCTACACCATCGATACGCACGTCGACATCGGCACCAACTATGCCACCGAGGAGGTCGATCCGGGCATTGATCATCCCCGCCTTAAGTGCGATCTAACCAAGATGGAAAAAGGGGGCATGGACGGCGTTTTCCTGGCAGTCTATGTGGGCAACTGGGGCGACTTGACGCCCGAAGTCTTTGAGCGCGCCCATGAGACGGCCATGAACAAGTTCGAGGCGATCCGCCGGCTGACAGAGGTGATGCACCCGGACCGCTGCGAACTGGCCCTGAC
>JBGUED010000504.1:0-2232 GCA_041821525.1 Candidatus Aminicenantaceae bacterium
CGGCAGCGGCTTGACGAGCATCCCGTGATTGCGGAGCACCTCGAACATTCGGTCCCGGCCGACCTCAACATCAGCTTCTCTGAATTCTTCTCTCAACAGCTGATGGATTTTTCTACAACCAAGCCGCGGCTGCTGCTGCCTGAAGAAGGCTTCTTGTCTCAGAAAGCGCGGGAGGCGGGAATTGAGGTGCTGGTCCTTCCCTCCTACATCCGATTCGGTGAGAGGCACGGGCTTTCCACACTCCACAGAATCCTCGCCTCCGCCGGTCGGGTGAGCCGCATATTGAAAAACAAAAATATCGACATCCTGCACTGCAACGCGCCTCGTGCTGCCTACATCGCGGGTATATCTGCGAAGCTTTCGGGAATCCCTCTGATAGCGCATGTTCGTGACATTCACCTCAGCCCCTTCAGCCGGGCCGTACAGGGACGCTATCTGGGGTACATGTCCGATTCCATTATCGCTGTGTCACAGGCTACAAAAGACTCCATTCTCAAGTTCCGGCCGGAACTTGCGCCCAAGGTAAGCGTGGTCTACAACGGTATTGATTTTAAAAAAATATCCGCAGGCCATGGGTACCGCATCCGGGCAGAACTGGGATTGACTCCTGACATGTCGGTTATAGGGTGTGTCGGCATTCTGGAAACAGTAAAGGGACAGGATGTCCTTATCCGAGCTTCGATCGAGATCAAGCGAGAGATCCCTGGGCTCAAAGTCCTGATAGTGGGGGATAGCTTCTCAGATGAAGGAGATTCATTCAAACACAAGTTGGGCGAGATGGTAAAACGTTCAGGGCTGGAGGAAACCATACTCTTCACAGGGTTTCGCTCGGACGTTTATGATGTAATGGAAGCGATGGATCTCTATGTGCATCCGGCTGTTTATCCCGATCCTTTTCCCCGCTCCTTGTTGGAAGCTGCGGCTTTGGGCAGATCGATCATAAGCACACGAGTGGGCGGTGTACCGGAGTTGCTGGATGACGGGGATTCGGCCGTAATGGTTCCCCCGGAGGACGCTCCAGCTCTGGCCCGGGCTGTAATCAGGCTCCTGAGAGACAGAGAGGAAGCCTGCAGGCTGGCTCGGAACGCACAGAAAAAAGTGCAGGAGAATTTTACCGTGGAATCCCATGTGGAGAAGGTTGCGAAGGTTTATGACCGCTTCCTGGTTCAAAGATCATGAAGGTGCTCTTTCTGGCAGATTTTGTTCCCTATCCCGAGACCAGTGGGTCAAAGCTCAGGGCGGCCGGTCTCCTGCGTTCACTGAAGGATCACGAGGTACACCTAGTGGTCCTGAAGGAAAGATCCGAAAGTGTGGATAATGAGCATCTTCCGCGGCTGTGTTCTCATTTGTATGTTTTGGACCGGCCGGAATTTTCACCGCTAAGAAGATGTATCAATCATTTTTCTTTCAAGCCGCTGCTTTCCAAAAAACGCTTCCATAGCTCTATCCATGATGTGCTATCCAATATCATCCGGGAACACAGGATCGAAGTCATTATCGCGGAGACGCTGCTTTTGGCCGAGTACGCCCGCGGTCGATCGGAAGTGTTCTCCATTCTGGATGAACACAACCTGGAGTTTGTGCGCGCCGGAAGGAGGAACGAGGTGGCCCGCGGTTTTCTCCTCAAGCTCAAGACGTGGCTCATCTTCAAGAGGCTCGAGCGTTATGAGCTTGAAGCGATAAAAGATTTTGACACCGTCTTTGTCTGCTCTCAAACCGATAGAGACGTCATCACACGCCGGCTTCCCGGTCAGGTTGTCCAGGTGGTTCCAAATTCAGTGGATACGGATTATTTTGCATTCCACGAGGATAGGCCCATATCTCACAAAATTGTTTATATCGGGACCATGTGGTACGAGCCTAACCGGGATGCTGCCCTCTATTTCGCCGATCAGGCGTTGGCTCTGCTCAGGGCCGAGAGGCCGGAGCTTGAATTTCTCATTGTCGGTGACCAGCCACCTCAAGCAAGGAGCATCTTCAGCAGGAAAGAGGGGATCGTGCTCACCGGGTTTGTGGAGGATGTCCGACCGTTTCTGCATGAGGCTGCTCTGAGTGTGGTCCCGCTGCGCATGGGCAGCGGGACTCGCCTCAAAATCCTGGCCTCCATGGCGGCCGGGACGCCAGTGGTCTCGACCTCCGTCGGCTGTGAGGGGCTTTCAGTGACCGACGGGAAAAATATCTGCATTGCGGATTCACCTGCCCAGTTTAAAACCCAGATCCTGCGGTTGTTGG
>JBGUED010000505.1:0-2227 GCA_041821525.1 Candidatus Aminicenantaceae bacterium
CCGGCCGTGAGGTCCCATCCCGAGAAGCTCAGCTTGAGGAAGGCGTTGTCGAGGAAGATCTCGTTCTCGAAGGGGATGACATACAAGGACCGGGCGGGCTCGGGCACTCGATCCACGATGTCGGAAGACAGGAAGTCGAGAATGCTCCACTGGGTCTTGCCGTGATAGGTGATGAAATCGACGTTGGCGGCAAAGGTGACGTGCTCTGAGAATGAGTACTTGAGGTCAACCCGCAGCTTGTTGGTAAAGAGCTGATAGTAATCGCGGCTTATGGTCGTTCCCATGTACTGGGGCTCGTAATAACCGAAGATCTCAAGCTTATCCTGCGCGGAGGCGGGCAGGGCCATGGCCGCAAGACACAGAGCCACGAGGCAGAGCCGGAAAGTCCAACCGTTCATTTCTTCAGCGCCCTTTCCGTGAACATGCTGTCCTCGAGTGGCAGGTCATAGCGCACCTCCAGGAATTCCATCATGGACCGCGTATTATCGTTGAGGTTGGACATGACCATCTTAAAGGCCGTGGGCCGCCCGTCAACATCCCGTATATCGCTCTGCACGAGCTGTTTCCCCAGGCGCTCCGCGTCCTTGTCGTCATAGTAGTCGATAGACACGGGGAAGAAGTTGGCCTTGATGACCCGGATGACCAGCCGGGAATATGCGATGTCGCTCCCGGGTCTACGCATCAGCTCCAGTGTGAAGCAGTCGAATCCCTCCGCCTTCATGTCCTCCAGGCGCCGGGCCGTGTAATCCTCGATAAAGGCATCGCCGCTGCCCATGTCCTCATAAGAAAAATCACTGCCCTGCATCTTTTGCTTCTTGGCATGGGAAGCCAGCTTTCGCACACGCTGGGTTCGTGGGAAGAACGACCAGATGTCATCGGCATGGTTCAGCATCAGGATCGCCTGCCCCTTGACCCGGGAAGGCTCGAGGTACCGGACCAGGCTCTTTTCGCCTTTGTTCTGGCTCCAGGACTCGAACACGAAGGTGCGCTGGCCGCCCGAGGTAGTGACGATGGTCATCCGGGACTTGGAATAGGAAGTCTGGGGAGTGAACACCTCATTGGCCCTGTGGATGATGTCATCTCCGGTCAGCACGGCATCCTGTCCCCATAGCGACGTGAGGATGAGACACGCCGCAAACAGGGATCCGTACCGTTTAATCCTCATCGGAATTCTCCTTCTTGAGGCCATATATGATAAGGTCGGGCAGGGCCTCGACGGCCGCCTTGATATCGAAAGCATTCCTGTCCGCGACCCACTGGACAAGCAGGCCGTCCACGGTACCCAGGAGGACCGAAGCCACGATGCGGGTGTCCACGGGCCTGATACAGCCTGCGGAGACGCAGTCGTCCAGGAGCCGCTCCACTACGGCCCGGTATTCCGCATACAGTTCAGCCAGATTAAACGCCAGCACTCCTTTATCCTCCCGGATGCCTTCGGCCCAGAAGTCCAGTACGAGCTCGATGAAGCCCATGAATTCGCCCTCCAGGATGTCCGCCCATCCGGAAAAATAGGCCATGAGTTTATCCAGCGGGTCTGTGAGCTCGGATACACGCCAGCCGATCACTTCTCCCACATGTTCCATGAAATAGCGAAAGCTGGCCGAGATGATCTCGTCCTTGCTCTGAAAATATTCGTAGACCGTCCCCTTCCCGATCCCGGCCACCTCGGCGATATCAGCGATCTTGGTGTTCTTCACGCCCCTCTGGGCGAAGATACGGATCGCAACGTCCAGTATCTGAGCGCGCTTCTCTCTTTTATCGATGATCTTTGGCATGTTTATCCTGAGTTCATTATTGACCGACCGGTCGGTCATAATTAAATATACGAGTGATCTCTCACTCTGTCAAGCTCTAATTATCCCCTTCTTGTGAGCGCTTGCTGGCTTTATTCCCCCAGGGATTCGAAACGCATCCCCCCAAAGCCAAGGACCGAAACTCGTTTCCCGCTGTGCCCGAATTCTTTGTATCGCATGGTATTCCCGCCGCTTATTATATTCATCCGGGGCGGATTTTCCTATCAAATTGGCGGTGTTGCAAATCAAAGACCCATGACATAGAATGCTCGTGTGGCGGACAGTTTTCCTTCCTTGACATCTAAAATCAACACCCCTTTTCTATAGGAGAGCCTCATGTCAAGAACACCTGAAGACAAGCCAGACAGGGCGCAGGGAATCTCCCGGCGGGCGTTTATCGGTGGTGCGGCCGCGAGCGTGGCAGCCCTGACCAC
>JBGUED010000506.1:0-2224 GCA_041821525.1 Candidatus Aminicenantaceae bacterium
CTGCTCGGCGATTTCCCGGGACTGATCCACATCGTCGGTCAGGACGAGCGCGTAATCCATGCCCATGTCGAACTTCTCTAAAATCACATCCTGCAGCAAAACCGAAGTCAGGCCCTTGGGCTCCATGTTCATGTAATTGTGATCGAAGGTGATCCGCATTGCCGACCACACAAAAACCAGCGTCAGTGCCAGCCCGCAAGCCAACGCGAAAATATAGTGCTTTCCCAGCCAGGCGGCCGCATCCCCCAGGAACCGGAACGTGATGTCTCTCTTGACCGCGGGCACGCTGTCGGGTGTCTTGGCGTGTTTTTTCTCGAGGCGGCGCTCACGGAACACCAGGAGCACGGGCAGGAAGAGCAGGGTGGCGGCCAGGATGGCCAGGAGGCCGGCCCCTGTTACCAGGCCCATCTCCTTCATGCCTCGGGAGTGGCTTATGATCAGCGTGAAGAAGGCGCAGGCCGTGGTCAGGGCCCCGGTAATGACGCCCTTCCCGCTCTTGAGGAAGGTCTTTTCCAAGGCACCGGCGATGGAATCGCCGGCCGCCCGCCATTCCGTGAACCCGGAAATGATGTGGATGGAAAAATCGATCCCCAGGCCCAGCAGGATGACCGCCATCATGGAGGTCATGATATTGAGCTGACCCACGACCAGTGCAGCCGTCCCCACTGCCCAGATCAGCCCGACCAGGAGGTTGCCCACAGCCAGAAGGGGAGCCACCCACATCCGGAAAGAAAGCATGAGCATGAGCAGGATCGCCACCACGGCTATGACCGTGGTGTAGCCCAGGCTCTGTTCGGAATAGACCATTTCGTCCCGACCGATGGCGATGAAGCCGGTCAGGCCGGCCTCGACATCGGGAAACTCGCGGGCCAGCTCTCCGTCCAGGATTTCCTGCACTATGTCTGTGCCCTCCACTATCATTTCGGCGTCCAGCATGGTGAAGTTGGGGATGGCATTGAGGATGAGCGCCTGCTTGTCATAGGAGAGGAAGTAGGGATCGCCGATCAGAAGCCTGTCGGCCACGCCCCGGATCTCCTCCTCTGTCAAGGCCTCTCCCCGCGCTGACTTGTGAAGCGCCGCAACCAGCCCCTGGATCCCGTCTAGGAACAGGACGGCCTGGTCCTCTTTTTCGCGTGTGGACAGGGATTCCTGCTGCCCCACATACTCCTTTTCCATGGCATTGTTCAGGTTGACGAGCAGCCCTCCCAGGTTGGGATCGAGGAATATGTCCTGGATGTTATTCAAATCTTTTTCCTTGATGAGCAGCAGCCCGTGGTCCTTCATGAACTCCACTTCCCGCTTGTAATCCACTCGGCGGAAGAGGTCCATCTCCCGCCCGGCGTCATGGGCCGCGAGGATTCGCGGAGCCAGGGCATCGGCATAGGCCTTGATGCGCTGCTCCTCGCCCTGGACCACCACCACCAGGCTGGTGGCGGACACGAACTCTTCGATGATACGGTTGAACTGCACGGTGCGGCGGTCTCCGGTGGGCAGGAGGTCGGACCAGCGCATGGTCACCTCCAGGTGACCCGCCGCATAGCCGAGGACAAGGGTCAGGAGCAGCACCAGGGCCAGCATGCGCCAGGGATGGGCAGCGTGCCATTGGGCCAGGCTTTTCAAGAATTTTTCTCGCATGATGTTCTCTCTTTCTTTTGAGATCAGAAATAGACGCGCAGCCGCAGCAGGCCGCCGTGGCCCATGTTGGACCCATAGGCCTTGCCTTCTGAACCAATGCTGAAGTTCAGGTAGGCAAAGAGCTCCACATTGTCGGAAAGGGAATACAGGGCCGTGGGTGCCAGGGCCAGGGATCCGTCCGAAAGGCTCAGGACATTCTGCAGCCCAAGGCTCAGGAGATCGGTGACCGGATGCTGGGCGAAGGTATAGAGCTGATCTCGTGAAACGGCCTTCTGCTCGGCCGTGAAAAAGCGCATCCAGTCATTCAGGTCGTACTCGAGATAGTCTGATTTTCCCAGGGTGTTGCGGTAGTACTCTGCCATGACATAGGTCTGGGAGTCGAAGGTGTAGTCTCCCCCGACTACGAGCTCATAAAAATCGTCGGTCTGTTCCATCCAGTTGAATGCGAACTCGGCCCAGACACCGAGTCCCATCAGCTCGCCCACGGCGCTCCCCCCCAAGAGGCTCCGCTTGCCTGGCAGGGCCACAAAATACTGGGCCTCGGGATCAAAACGCATGTAGTCGTGGAACACCCAATAGGTCTCGATCA
>JBGUED010000507.1:0-2222 GCA_041821525.1 Candidatus Aminicenantaceae bacterium
GAATGTCTGCGGCGGCGGAGGTTCCTGAACGAGGCGCCGACCTGGCTGAACAGGTAGCGCGCCCCGCTGAGGATATGGCGGCCCAGCCAGAACATCCCCAGCCCCATGAGTATGCAGACGGCACCGGCGGCGAAATTGAGGATCACGCTCAGGGGGGAATCGACGAACTGATCCAAGGTATGGAACTGATCCAGGAGGAAGTCGGGGTAGAAGAGGCGGATGGTCGTGACGACCCAGGTGAGCCAGCCTCCCAAGACCAGAACGCCCGCTGTCATATAGTATGTGAAGATGAGGGCGACCAGGGTGATGCCCAGGCCTATAAGCAGGGCCAGTCCCCCTGCGCCCAGGGGCAGGCCGAATAGGCCTATGAAAATTCCTGCCAGGATGTAAAAAGGCAGATTGCGTTTCCTGCCTATGCGCTTCATGGAGCCCGACAGCCGCGAGGCCACCACCTCAGAAGGCTCCCCCAGCCGGTCGAGCACGGTCAGGATCCGCTGGATGTCGTCGTCCGTGCCGTCCTGGGCATAGGACTCATAGATGTGGGAGTAGATCTCGCGTACCAGCTCTTTCCGGTCCGCTTCCGGCAGTCCCTTCAGGTGTCCCCTCACCCGGTCCAGATAATTATCGACGATCGTCCTGACCTGTGCGCTGAAGTCATGCGTCATTGTCCCTCTCCTTTCTCATGTCGATATGGGTGCCGGAAGCCCCCTCTTCTGTTTCTTCCGGAATCGCGGCGGCCCGTGTCACGAGCTCCAGCAGCAGGGTAAATTCATCCTGCAGGATCCGGTATGCCTTCTTCCCGTTGGGTGTGAGGGCGTAGTACTTCCGGGGGGGACCCTGCCGGGACTCCGCCCACTCGGCACTGACCAGGCCTTCACGGGCGAGCCGGTTCAGGATCGGATAGATGGTCCCCTCGGTCAGTTCGACACCGTTCCCTCCAGTGAGGTGTTTGATCAGCGAGTATCCGTAGTGGGTGCGGTGTTCCAGGGCGCCCAGAATGGCTAGCTCCAGGATGCCTTTGCGCAGTTGTTTGATCTTGTTTTCCATTGTAACCAAGTACAATGTAATACAAGGTACTGGGTTTGTCAAGCCCGTTTCTAAATTGTCCTACTTCTTCCCCCTATATTGCAGGTTTGAATTCCCTGTGTTATATAATGCCCAGAGATCACGAGATAGATCTAACATGCCAAGACAGGGGATCCTGGCCGCACTCTTCGACATGGATGGTGTCATCGTCGACAACATGGCCTTTCACCAGAAAGCCTGGGAACTGTTCTTCGATAAATACCGGCCTCCCATGGCTCTCGAGGAATTCATGCTGCAGTTCGGGCGCACCAACAAAGACCTTTTTGAAGTCCTGTTTGGAAGGAAGATATCGCCCGAGGAAGAGGAGAGCTTCGGGGAGGAAAAGGAGGCCCTCTACCGGGAGGCTTACGCTCCCCATGTGGAGGCTGTTCCCGGTTTCATGGAGTTCGTTGCCGAGCTCAAAGCTCAAGGTGTACGTACGGCCGTGGCGACCTCGGCTCCCCGGATCAACCTGGAATTTGTGCTGGAGCGGCTCCCGATCTCTGCCTATCTGGATGTCCTTGCCGACTCCTCGTGGGTAACCCGCGGCAAGCCCGATCCGGAGATCTACCTCAAGACGGCCGCCGCTCTGGAATGCCCGCCTGCTGCCTGCGTCGTGTTCGAGGATTCCTACGCCGGGATCCGATCAGGACAGAACGCAGGCATGAGAGTGGTCGCCCTGGCTACCACCCATCCGCCCGAGCGTCTCTCCCCCTACGCTCCGGACCGGATCATCCGGGATTTCACCGAGATGGACTATGCCGCCTTCATCTCCCTTTGAGGAGATCCCAGAAAACTTCGATGTTGTTTTTATGGAGGGCGTCTCTTCTGGCTGCGGTTCGCTCGTCATAGAAGTAGGGGAAGTCTTCCTTAATTGAATATCTCGTCCTGGCTTCGTCCAGGGTCCGGCCGCCTTCCTGCATCTCCTTCAGCCCCAGCCAGAGCGCCTGGAGGTAGGCAAACTGCTGCTGAAAGGTCTCCACGGTGAGATACATGTCCGAATGGGCCATGTTGACATGGGTGATCTTCCGGCTGCCGTCCACGATCCTGCCCCAGTTTTGCAGCGTGCTGGGAAAATCCGTGGCGATGTCCTTCCGGATGCGCGGGAGCCAGCGTTCGGGGCTTACATCGCCCACGGCCACTAGGCCCTCTTCCGG
>JBGUED010000508.1:0-2219 GCA_041821525.1 Candidatus Aminicenantaceae bacterium
GCCGGCATGGACATGGCGTTGCACGACCTGGCCGGTAAGCTATGGGGGCGTTCCTTGGCACAGGTTTGGGGAAAATCCCCCGGGGGGCCGCTGCCGCTCAGTTGGACGGTCAACGTCAGGGAGCTCAACGAAGTGGAGCCGCTGGTCGCCGAGGGGAAAAGGCGGGGCTACCGGTATTTCAATATCAAGGTGGCACCCGACCCGGTCTTTGATGTGGCGGTGGCCCGGGTGGTGAAAGGATTGGCCGGGGAGACGTTCCTGTGGGCCGATGCCAATGGCGGCTATGATCCAGATACCGCCCTGCGGGCCGCACCCGGGCTGGCCGACGCCGGCGTGGACGTGCTGGAGGCTCCGCTGCGTCCCAACCGGATCAGCGGCTATCAGGCGCTTAAAAAACAGGGGGCGCTGCCTATCCTTATGGATGAAGGTGTGGTTTCCCCGATAGAGCTCGAGGAATTCATAAAGCTCGGCATGTGTGACGGGGTGGCTATGAAACCTGCCCGCTGTGGCGGCCTGGAATCCAACCGCCGTCAGATCGAGCTGTGCGAGAAGTACGGTCTCATCTGGCTGGGGAGCGGTTTGACCGATCCGGACATATCGCTGGCAGCCTCCCTGGGCCTTTACAGCGCCTATGGTCTGAAGAAACCCGCCGCCCTCAACGGCCCGCAGTTCCTTACGGCCGATGTCCTGAAGAAACCGCTGCGCATCGAAAACGGGAATGCCTTTGTGCCGGAGGGGCCGGGCCTGGGTGTCGAGGTGGATGAGGCAAAGGTCAGGGAGCTCATGCGGCAGAGCGGAGGCGACAGGCTTTTAGAGGGCTGAGGATCAGATACAGGTCGAAAATGAGGATGTTCCGGAGTTATTCATGAAAAGAAGACATGGGATCGGGCTCGGGCTTGTCTTGATGTTTATGATCGCTCCCTCAATTCTGGCTCAGCTTCGGTTCTCCGAAGATGAAAAAGAAGGAACCCTTACCATTCTGGATGGGCCATTGCCGGTGCTGACATACCAGTATGGGGATCTGCTCGGCGACGGTGTCGATCACCGATACACGCGCTCCTGCTACATCCAGCCGCTCTATTCCCTGGATGGGCTAGTGATCCTCACAGAAGACTTTCCCAAAGACCACCTGCATCATCGCGGCTTGTTCTGGACCTGGCCGGTCGCTAAGACCCGCGGCCAGGACACGCAGACATGGCACCCGGTGGATCCCTCACTCCGCCAGCATTTTGTGCGCTGGCTCGAGCAAAAAGTGGACCGGGGTGTGGCCACACTGGCCATGGAGAATGCCTGGAAACTGGCCGGTCAGGAGGTGGTAGCCCGTGAGCGGGGAAAACTCCGCGTACATCCCGCATCCGAGGCGGGCCGCGCCATTGATATCGAGATCGTGCTCGAAGCCTTGGGTGGGCCCCTGGAGCTCCGTGGAGCTCCGGACCAGAACAAAGGCTACGGAGGGCTGTGCCTGCGGGGGGCACCCCTGTTCACGGGTGCTGTGATGACGACCGACAAGGGGCCACTGGAGAAAGACGTCACCAATGTCCCTTACCGCTGGGCGGACATCTCGACTCCTGAGCGAGGGGTTGCCATATTTGTCTCGCCCGATCACCCCGGCTTTCTCCTGCACTGGCTCATCCGGAACAGCTATGCGGGAGTGCTCAATCCTTCCTGGCCGGGAAACAAGACGACCGTACTCGAACCGGGGAGCCCCGTCTCCCTCCGATACCGCATCTATATACATCGGGGCGACGCGGTTTCCGGGAGGGTGGAGCAGGCGTATTCGGCCTATGTGTCCCGCTGAAGCACTCTGGGAAGGTGTCGGTCCCCTTTCCCTCTATTCGATGACAACGTTATCCAGGTTTTCTTCGGGTTTGGGGAAGCTCATGTTCAGGCCTTCCAGAGTATCCACCAGAATACGGCTGATCACCAGGTTGCGGTACCACTTGCGGTTGGACGGGATGATGTACCAGGGAGCGGATTCCGTGCTTGTCTTGCTCAGGGTGTCGGCGTAGGCCTTCATGTAGTCATCCCAGAGCTTGCGGTCTTCGAGGTCCCCACGCCGGAATTTCCACAGCTTGTGGGGAGTATCCAGGCGGGCCTGGAAGCGTTCCTTCTGTTCTGCCTGATCGATGTGCAGGAAAAACTTGAGAATGGTCGTGCCTTCATCTGCCAGCAGCTTTTCGAAATCCCGGATGTGTTTGAATCGCCGTCGCCAAACAGGG
>JBGUED010000509.1:0-2216 GCA_041821525.1 Candidatus Aminicenantaceae bacterium
CTGGGATATTTTGAGCAAATCCACTATGAGATTAACCAACTGTTCGGAGAAGAGATCGCAATCATGCTGATTGTAAGGGAACAGCCGAGCGGCAAGCTCCGTCTCGGCATCCGCTATGACAATCTGCACAAACTGGTGGGGATCGCAGGTTTGGATTTCGCCAACGCACTGATTGCAGGACTGCGTTTTGAGAACGAACTCCAGGTCTTCGGCCTGACGCGCATCCAGTCCCGCCTCTACTTCCCATCGCGAACGCTGAATCTGCCTGTCTACCCACTGCTGGAGGTTCAGTACCGCAACGTCCCTACCCGGATCTTCAATGGGGAGGGGGATCGCGTCGCTTCTTACAACGACCGGGCCTGGAACCTGGATCTGGGGATCGGATTGCTGCCTGCAAAATGGTTAAACGCGGAGATCACTTTCCGGATGGAGGAGATAAACCTCAGGCCCACCGCTGCGTTCCCTGATCCGGACCTTTTGCCTGATCTAAAGGAAAGTCTGCGACAGATAGCGGCCCGATTCACTCTGGACACGCTTGACCATGTCCCGCTTCCGAACCAAGGTGTGAAAATCGAGTTTTTCTATGAAGGGAGCTTCAAGGAGCTTTCTTCCGACCTGGCGTATGACAGGCTGGAGGCCTCCTTGGACAGTTATCTTACTTTCACAGAACGGCATACAGGCCGGCTCTTTGTGTTTTTCGGCCGGACCTGGGGAGAGATCCCATTCTATAAATACTTCAACCTGGGACGCCCCCAGACTTTCGTTGGCATGCGCTACGACCAGCTGTTCGGCAGCCAGATGGAAGTCCTCAGAGGGGAATACCGATTTCGATACAACAGCTTTCTCAACTTCAGCCTGATGGGCAACGTGGCTTTCGACTTTGCCCAGGAAGCCAGGCCTGGTCTCGGTAATCCGGTGCTGTGGGGCTGCGGTGCAGCGGCTGTGGTCGATTCTCCGATAGGTACGGTGGAGGTTATCTACGGCCTCGGAAGCCGGAGCCTGTCCCAACCGGGCCAGTCACAGAGCGTGTTCTATGTAACCCTGGGAACCCGGTTTTAAAGCGCACCTCATTCGAAGGCATCGCGGTAGTGCCGAATACGGTATCCCCCTGTTCCGGGATCGAACAGGATAGCCAGGACATCGAAGCGACATTTGACATCTTCCAGGCATCGGTGGAAGAGATAGGCCTCAGCAATGCGGCGGATCTGTCGCTGTTTTACATGAGTGACCGCTTCCTCGGGAGAAGATGAGGCCGAGCTTCCCCGGGTCTTGACCTCCACAAATACCAGCACATCTCTATCATAGGCGATGATGTCGATTTCACCGCGTCCGAACCGGTAGCTCAGCTCGACCAGTCTGAAATTCTGACGCTGCAGGTATTCCTGGGCGATGCGTTCCCCCCGAATCCCCAGATCATGGGGTGAGGATGGATAAAAAGGTGGCATGGGCTTTCCTCGCTCGTCCGGGCGGAAGGAGAGGTGGGCCAGGTGAGATCAGGGTGCTGTATTCTTCGGAGGAGAGGACGGTATCGTCTTCCACCGCACACCCTCTTTGGTGTCCTCCAGGACGATACCCTGAGCCAGGAGTTCGTCGCGGATGCGGTCGGCCAGTGCAAAATCTTTGGAAACGCGAGCCTGTTCGCGCTGATCGATCCTTTGCTGGAGATCAGCCGGGAGGGTCTGCTGTCCCCGGTCTGACAGGATTCCAAGTACCCTGTCCCAGGACTGGATGGCCGATTTCAGGCGCATGGCTCCTTTGTGTGAGACCTCTCCCCGGGACATGAGGATGTTGGCTTTTTTGATCATTCCGAATACGGCTGACAGAGCCGTGGATATATTCAGGTCATCGCTAAGCCCGGAAACGAACCCTGACTCGGCCTCTCGAACCATAGTTTCCACGCCACTCAGCCCTCCCTCAGGAAAAGATTGTGTTCCCAATTCATAGAGAAAATCCCGGATCCTCTGCAGTGACGATTCGGCCTGATGCAGGGCATCAGACGTGAAGTTGAGCATCTTCCGGTAATGGGTTGAGAGCAGGAGCATCCGAAGGGCCATGGGATCGACTCCCTGTTGAGTCGTGAGATCCTGGACGGAAATGGTATTGCCCTTGGATTTCGACATCTTTTGGCCGTCCCGCACGAGATGCTGGCAGTGGAGCCAGTACTTGACGAATTGCTTGCCGGAATAGGCCTCGGATTGGGCAATCTCATTCTCGTG
>JBGUED010000510.1:0-2214 GCA_041821525.1 Candidatus Aminicenantaceae bacterium
AGCCAGCCTCACGCTGGAAAAAGGCGAGGACCACACCATCCAGTTCACGCTGAAGCGGTCCAAGAAGGGGCTGAATGTCCCCTATGTCTCCTATGACGCCAAAAAGGACAGCTTTTCCCTGGCAGACAAAGAGGCTCCCGCCACCTCGCTGCCCAACAAGATCATCTTCCTCGACGGAGACGCGCTGAAAACACTGGAAACCCTCTATGCGGAACGAGCCAGCCTCGATCTGCAGGATCTTCTGATCCTCGTTTATAAGAAATTCGGCCTGGAGGGCGAGACCCTGTCTCTGCACCTGCAGCGCGCCTTTCATCTGGTGGATATGCTCAGGCATACCAATTTGGCGGATGTGGAAAGGATTTTGAACAGCACGCCAGAGTTTATCCGTTCTGAGAAGAAGAAGGGCCTCTACCATTACAAGGAGTTTGTGGAACCGGAAGAGGAGGAGGCCGATATCCTCGAGGAAGAGCTGGCTGCGGCCGCTGCAGCCCAGGTGATGCCCCGGGAGGACGAGAACATGCCCGCCATCGGCACGGTGGGTGAGGTCGAAACCCCGACCATCATACTGGAGGAAAAAGTCCCCGTTACTCCCAAGCCTCCCAAGCCCGTGCCGGTTAAGTCGGCGGCCCGCGCCATAAGACCCACGGCACCGGCCGCGGCTTCCAAGCCCGCGCGCAGACCAACGGCCAAACCCCAGGCAGGGCCGGACCAATCCCCGAAAGACGATAAGCCGAAGAAGAAGAAGCGGAAAACCAAACCTGCGTTCGAATCCGACAAGGCGCCGCGCAGGCGTAAGGGAGAACGCAAGATCATCGAAGAGCGGATCGAACTGGAAGAATCCGAACAGGAAGCCCTCATTGCCGTCAAGTCCGAAGGCGCCGAGGACGACATCGCGGTCGACTTTGGAGCCGCACCCGAGGAAGCGCTGGAAGAATACAAGACTAAAAATGCCGAGAAGCCGATGAAGGGGCTCTTCGGAGACATGCTGAAATCCGCCCTGAGTCAGAAACAGCAGGACCAGACAGTGATCAAGGGGTCCGAGGGCAAGAAAGCCAAAAGCAAAGCCAAAAAACCCAAAAAAGAGGCCAAAGAGGAAGTATAAATCCAAACTTGAGCACTCCCTTTTCAGATCCTCAGCCCCAGGACCGACATGGCTGAATCAGAGAGAACCGCCGACATTATCATCATAGGCGGAGGCATCATGGGGCTTTGCTTAGCCTACTATCTCACCCAGCAGGGTTCCCTGAAGATATCCCTGCTGGAAAAAGACCTGCTGGCACAGGCCTCAACAGGGCTCAGCGTAGGCGGTATCCGCCAGCAGTTTTCTCACCCCACAAATATCCGTTTATCACAGATGACCCTGGAGCTGTTCTCTCGCTTTGAAGAGGCGTTCGGCCGGTCCCTGGAGTTTCACAAGGTGGGATATCTGTTTCTGGTTGAACAGGAACAGACCTGGAAGTTCTTCCAGGAAAACGTCCGTACCCAGCTTGAGCTGGGCGTCCCGGTGGAGGTCCTGTCTCCGCACGAGATCCGGTCGCGCTGGCCCTTCCTGAATACCGAAGGGCTCCAGGGTGGGACCTTCTGTGCAGAGGACGGATATGCCGATCCCTACAGCGTGGCCATGGCATTTGCCAAGGCCGCACGTACGCTCGGGGTGTCTATCCAGGAAAACACCCGTGTCCTTGAGGTCCGGACCGGAAGCGGCAGGGTCCGGGGCATCCGGACCAGCAAGGGGGACATGGCGGCACCGATCGTGATCAACACAGCCGGAGCCTGGGCCGCGGAGCTGGCGGCCACCGCCGAGATCCAGCTCCCGGTAAAGCCCTACCGGCGCCAGGTATATGTGACACGGAGATTCGACTGCCTACCCAAATCCCTCCCCCTGATCATCGACCAGGACTCGCTCTCCTATTTTCGAAGTGAGGGAGAGGGGATCCTGATGGGGCAGACCGATCCGGGCGAGCCTTCCAGCTTCCATACGCATGTGGACCGGGACTTCCTGGAACACCTCATCGAGGCTGTAACCAGGAGGGCACCCCTGCTGGCCCAAGCGGAGATCCTGCGGGGTTGGGGGGGCCTTTATGCGGTTACCCCGGACGAAAATCCGATCATCGGCCGACTGGGTGAGCTAGACGGATTTTACGGCGCCGTGGGATTTTCCGGCCACGGCTTCCAGCATGGGCCGGCTGTGGGGCGCCTGCTCAGCGAACTCAT
>JBGUED010000511.1:0-2211 GCA_041821525.1 Candidatus Aminicenantaceae bacterium
GGCTCGGGACACGTCCTCCGCTCGCTCCCATGAACCTGAGGCCATTCACATCCGGGAATGGACTGGCGCTGTCACCCAGTTGGTCTCCGGATGGGGAGTGGATCACGTTCGCATCTGACCGTTCCGGCAGTATGGACATCTGGAAGCGCCCGGTCGGCGGCGGCGAGCTACAGCAGCTGACCTTTTCCCCTGGGGACGAGCGGCAGCCGGACTGGTCCCCCGACGGACGCAGCATCGCCTTTGCCACGGACCAGGTATCTATATGGTCAGTGCGGGAGGGGGTTCGCCCTCGGCGTTCTGTGATTTCGGCAACAACCCCACCTGGGCTCCGAACAACACTCGGTTGGCGTTCGACTGGTATGGGGACATCTACATCGCCGACATCACCACCAAGTCGGAGCGGGCGGTGGTGACCGGAACCACATCCACCCCTTACATGGAGTGGACTCCGGACGGAATGCACCTGCTCTACTGGAACCGCACCAAGGGGGACCTGCATATCTGTGATGTCTCGAGCGGGGACTCCAGGTCCCTGGGATGGGTCCCGGCAGGCCAAGAGATCTCGGGCATCACCTGCTCGCTGGACGGCCGCACGCTGCTCGTGAGCCTGGGACCCTTCGGGGGCAGCAAGGACCTGTGGCTGCTGCGCCTCTCAGGGAGTGGTGACAGGATCACGATCACGGACTCCTATCCGATCTCCTACACAGCGACCGAGGACATCCAGTGCGCGCTGTCGCCGGATGGTACCAGCGTGGCCTTCATCGTATCTGAGCACGAACGGCATCTCTGGCAGTATCCGCTCGATCCCCGGACCGGCCTTGTCAGCGGCGAGGGGAAGCAGCTGACACACGATAGCAGCAACAACTACTACCCCAGCCTCTCCCCGGACCAGACTGAGCTGGTGTGGACAGCTCATATCACGGAAAAGGGGGCTCTGTGTCTCCTGGATCTGGAGTCAGGGGAGGGGTCCAAGGTAACGCCCGACTGGGATGGCAGTGCCCGCGAGGTCGGGGGGAGCTTCGGCCCGGACGGCCAGCTGTGCTATGCATCGACACTCACCGGGTCGTATCAGGTCTATCGGCTTCCCAATCCTGGGGGGGTGGGGCTTCCCTTGACGGAGACGCAGGGATCCACACGCGACACCATGACCACCTGGTCACCTGACGGGAAGGGCATCGCCTTTTATTCCAACCGGTCGGGCAACTGGGACATCTGGACTGTGACCCTGAATGACCAACACGTCCAGCGTAAGCTCACGGAATGGGAATCCAATGAGATGTATCCCTCGTGGTCGCCGGACAGCAGCACCATCGCTTTCTGGACCGACCGCGACGGGAACGGCGACATCTGGATCATGAATGCCGATGGCAGCAATCCGCGCCCTTATGTCAGCCACTTAGCAGTGGAAGGATGGTCTGCTTGGTCACCGGACAGCCGCCGCTTCTACTTCACCTCCAACCGGAGCGGGGCCTTCAATGTGTGGATGCGTGCGACCGGGGAAGACGAAGTGCTGCCGGTGACTATGTTCCCGGGGCAGCCGGTAGGGCTGCCGGAATCGGAACTCTTCACCAAGTTCGCAGTCACGGATTCGTTTCTTGTGCTCCCTTTGCAGACGCGCACCGGGAACATCTACATCCTAGAGAACCTGCGGTAGGCAGGCATCCACGACACCCGACAAGTAAAATCCGATTGTCCTCTTATTCGCACCTTTTTCCCCCTAAAAGTAGCGGAATAAGCCTAAATAATGGCCATATTTAGAGGCTATCTTCTTTATTTTGTGTGATTTTTCAAGGTCCGTCCCCAAATTATCAATTTATCTGTAAAGATGGCGACAAAAGGGACGAATAGGTGCGAAATCGACGGCAAAGGAATTCTCCATGGAGAGGACTGCAATGGATGAGGGCAAATCCCAGCAACAGCTCGTAAAGGAACTGTCTCAACTCAGGGAAAAGGAAAAGTCCCTGGAGGAGGCCGAGCAAAAGCATCGGAAGGCAGAGAGCGAGCTCCACAGGGTCAACCGGGCGCTTGAAACCGTGAGCGCATGCCACAAAGTGCTGGTCCAGTCCAAAGACAAGGCCGAGCTGTTCCAGGAGATCTGCCGGGTGATCGTGGATGTGGGCGGCTACCGCATGGCCTGGGCCGGCATCGCGCGCCGGGACCGCAACAAAAGCATCCAGGCGTTGGGGATTGCCGGTATGGATACAACGTACC
>JBGUED010000512.1:0-2205 GCA_041821525.1 Candidatus Aminicenantaceae bacterium
TCTGAAAGACGGAGCGTAACGGTTTTAGGCATGAATGAATTCCTTTTAATCAGTTTCAAATTCATTCTATTTCCATCATATTGATTTGTCAATGGAGTCCTCCTGAATTAGAGGACGCTGGGAGGGTTTAAAAATCTCTCACAGAGTGGGAGATGGAAGGAACTTTAGGGATCGACGGGGCTTACTTGACGACCACGCAAATCATTTGTTTCTGATCCCGGATCAAGAGCTTCCCATTGGTGAGCGCAAGCGGGCCCCAGCATTTATTGGTGTCGAGGAGCTTGGCCTTGGCCAATTCCTTGAATCCTTCGGGATTGGGTTCGATGAGATAGAGCCAGCCCTTGTCTCCGTCCACACTGAGGAATAGCCCGTCCACCAGGATGAATCCGCCCTTGTCGAATAGGGGATCTCTGCCTGTTTGCCACATGACCTCGCCTTCGAGACTCAGGCACATCAGGCCGTCCCTGGTCTCGTTGGTGGAGCAGTGGCCGTAGAGGTAGCCCTCATGGAGCATGGCAGGGTGGACATGCGTCCCGAATTCATCGGTTGTAAACAGCTCGGTCACGGCATAGGAGCCTGATTTTTTCTCCACCTTGATCATGGCCGAACCGGCTTTATAGCCCCCTGTGATGAAGAGCCGGCCGTCGCCGATCTCTGTCACATTGGGCACCGGGATCCGGCACTTCCATCCCTCGTAGGACCAGAGCCGCTCACCGGTCTTGGGATCCAATCCTTCCACGGGATCGTTGGAGGACAGGATGATGGCCACATGATCCTCTCCATCCAACGTGATGATCTTGGGCGAGACATACCCAGCCCGGCCTGTCGTCCCGGACGAAACCCACTTCTGCTCTCCTGTGAGTTTGTCATAGGCTACGACTCCCGCCTCTTCGGTAAGGGATGCGACGATAACCAGGTCGCCGTAGATCAGGGGATTCTGGGCGATGCCCCAGCGGGGATTATCTTCGTTCGAAAAATCCGTCCAGATATTCTTGGACCAGACGGGTTTCTGTGTGCGCTTGTCGAAACAGTGGAAATGGCCGAAGGAGCCGCAGGTATAGATGAAGTTCCCATCGACCGTGGGCACGGCTCGCGAGCCTTCGTGATCGAATTTGCCGGGGGCGTCATAGGCATAACTCCAAGTTTCCTTGCCTGTTTTCAGGTCGAGGGCGCGAAGGGTGTCCCCCTCTTCTCCTCTGCGGTCGAGTACATAGACGACGCCTTCGCTGACGGCCGCCCCACCGAACCCTTCGCCCATGGGGATGGTCCAGAGCACTTCGGGGCCGCCGACGGGCCAGGAGCGCATTATGCCGGTTTCTTTAGACATGGCATTCCGGCTCGGGCCAAGATACTGCGGCCAGTCTTGGGCCAGGGAAATCGTGCTCAGGATCAACAGGATTATGGCCGTTCGTATCAGGTGTTTATACATGTGGTGTGTCTCCTTAAAGTCTTAGTCTTTAAGATACAGGACTCCTCCCAGAACATCAATACTAATACGATAACATTACTCGATTTGAGTGGGTTTTCGGGGCCTTCGCCGGCGCCGCCGCGGGCGTTTTTGCCCTGTGGTGGGATGAAGGCTGTGGAAGAGGCTGGTGAAGGGATCTTTTTCTTGTGTTGGCAGGCCCTTCTCGATCAGGAAACATAGTCGGGATGCCTGTTCATAATGAGATCGCCGCTGCCAGGTCCAGCGCATGCGGCCTGTGCGGAGCGCTTGGATCAGATAGTGGGTCAAAATCAGGATCTGGACGCTGTCGGCGCGGAGGCCCTTGGTGAGCCAGCTCCCTGCCAGGGCCTGCGGGATGGCCTCATGGAGGTTATTTTTCGTATCCGCTTCTTCAACCGTCAGCAGGCTTTCCACCCAGGGCCAGGACATAGGGCAAAGCATTCCTCACGGGAGAGCTGGGATCCCTCTGATTCGATACTCTCCCTGAGATCCAGGAGCGTTTTGAGCCGGGCGAACAGATTGGGATCTGCGTCGTAGGCCTCACCTACTTTTCCGAGGAGGTACTTAAGCACTCCGTATTTCTGGTAGGCCTCGAAGACGAGCGGGGTCTTCAGGGCGAGGTCCTTGTTGAGTTCCTCGAAAAGGCGGGCCCCGGCCACCTCTCCCAGTAGTTTACGGTGGGAATAAATGGCGTGCTCGGTCTTTTTTTCGATTTCAAAGCCCAGACGGACGGAATGCCGGATCACCCGCAGGATACG
>JBGUED010000513.1:0-2174 GCA_041821525.1 Candidatus Aminicenantaceae bacterium
CAAGCACCGCTGGGCCATCGGCTTCGACACACGGGATTACCAGCTGTCCGCCAACCTGGAAGGGTACGGCTTTTCGGACATCTACGTCGTCGACCTCCATACCGGGGAACGCCGCCCGGCGCTGACAAAATGCCAATGGTACATCGGTCCCTCCTGGGACGGCCAGAAGTTCCTCTTCTTCCAGAACGGCCACTACCACGTCTATGACATGGCTGCAGGAGAGGCGGCCAACATCACCAAAGATGTACCCACGTCATTTATCAACACGGAAGACGACCACAACCAGAAGGATCCACCCATCTATTCCTTTGCCTGGGGATGGACCAAAGACAGCGCCAATGTGCTGCTCTATGACAACTGGGACGTGTGGAAAGTCCCAGTCAAAGGCGGCCAGGCGATGAACCTCACAGTCAACGGCAAGCAGGAGGGCATCCGCTACCGGTCCCGCTTCCGCCTCGATCCAGAGGAAAAGGGCCTCGATCTAGAGAAGCCGCTCTATGTCTCCGTGTTCGGAGAATGGACCAAGAAGGGCGGCATCGGGCTCATCGACAAGGGCAAGCCTGGAGTGAAAATGCTCCTTTGGGAAGACGCCGCCTTCTCACTGCGCAAAGCCAAAAAGGCCGATCTGTATCTCTACACGCGCCAAACTCCCAAGGACTATCCCGATTACTACGTGACCACGGCCGCGCTTAAATCCGGGACCCGGATCACTGAGGCCAATCCCCAGCAGAGCGAGTTCCTGTGGTCGGCAGGTGCCCGAGTGGTCGACTTCGAGAGCACCAAGGGCGACAAGCTGCAGGCCGCGCTCTTCCTGCCGGCCAACTACGAGGAGGGCAAGAGCTATCCCACCGTGGTCTACATCTACGAAAAACTGTCCTCCCGCCTCAACAACTACCAGGCCCCGGCGGCCCGCGGGTTCAACACGACCGTATATACGAGCCGGGGATATGCCGTGCTCATGCCCGACATCGTGTACACCATAAACGATCCCGGGATGTCATCCGTCTGGTGCGTGCTGCCCGCCATCGAGGCGGCCGCGGCCACAGGTGTGGTGGACAAGGACCGCGTGGGCATCCACGGCCACTCCTGGGGAGGCTACCAGACCGCCTTCCTGGTCACCCAGACCGGCCTGTTCAAGGCCGCCGTGGCCGGAGCTCCGCTGACCAACATGATCAGCATGTACAGCTCAATCTACTGGAACTCGGGATCAGCCAATCAGCCTATCTTCGAGTCCAGTCAGGGTCGCTTTAAGGGCAACTACCTGGACAACCTGGAGGCCTACGAGAGGAACTCACCGGTCTACTATGCCGGCAATGTAAAGACCCCACTCATCATCCTGCACAACGACAAGGACGGGGCCGTGGACTGGAACCAGGGTATCGAATACTTCAACACGCTGCGGCAGCTCCGTAAGCCGGTGATCATGCTCCAGTATCAGGGAGAGAACCACGGCCTGCGCAAGCCTGCCAACCTCAAGGACTACCATGTGCGCATGCAGGAATTCTTCGACCACTACCTGAGGGACAAGCCCGCGCCTGTATGGCTCACAGACGGCGTCTCCCACCTCGATCACGAGCAGCACATCAAGGACCGCACCAAGAAGATCATCGGCGATAAAAAGGAAGCCGGGACAGACAAAAAAGCAGAGGCAAAGAAGAAATAACTACTGGCATCCGGGATTCGCCCGCAGCAAAATTCTAACCCGCCGTTAGAAAAAGCGGCGTTTTTCGAGTTTTCTATAACCTGGAGTCATACGAACCCGTTTAAGCGGATTTAGGCTGCATTTTGCCTACATTAAGGGGGGGGAGGGTGCTGGCTGTCGAGGCGCCAAGGTTTGGAAAAGGAAGCGGGGCTAAGGAGGATTCCTCTCCAGCCAGCATAACTTCATACTCATTATAGGTATAGTCGACAAAAAATGTCAAATTATTTTATTTAAATGTCATTTTTTGTTGGACCCCAGGGGAGAATTGGAGGGAAAAAGAAAGCCAGCAGGGGGAGTCGAACCCCCGACCTACTGATTACAAATCAGTTGCTCTACCAGCTGAGCTACGCTGGCCTCACAACTTAACATCTTAAAATTATTTTAAATCGGATCGACGTAAGAAGAAGCAGGCCCCCTATATTTAAACAAATCTATTTAACGATCTCTAACCCAAATATCAAACTCCAAATAT
>JBGUED010000514.1:0-2173 GCA_041821525.1 Candidatus Aminicenantaceae bacterium
GGGATAGGCCTCCACGTTCCAGGTGAAGACGGCGATGGCTTCCGGGATCTTTCGTGCGTTCAGCAGGGAGTATCCGATGTTGTTCACGTCCTGCTCTGACAAGGCGCCTGGGGATTCCCGGTGTATTTGCAGGAAGTATTTGTGCGCCCCTTCGATGCCCTTCTCCCCGGCCATGAGGCCCAGTTTCGTGGCCGGTGAGTCGTAGAGTGGATAGCCCAGATAGCTCAATGCCAGGACCTCTCCTCCGCCAATGGCCAACCGGACCAGCTCGGACCCGATGCTCAGCCCATTGAAGCTGTTGGTCAGGTAGACCAGGCCGATTCCCTGATCCTTGAAGGCGGTGATGTAGTTGCGGAAGATGCCGTAGTCGCCCCACTGCCAGAAGGCCCTCCCGGCTGAATTATCCTCCAGGCCGAATCCCAGGCTCCAGTAGAGGCCCCCGGCAACATCGATCTGAGGGGACAGCATCGCATCGGTGGTTTTGCCCTCCAGCCCGGCCTCGTTCATCAGCGCGGTCACAAAGAGAGCATAGTCGTGGGCCGTGGTGTAGAGACTGGCCGCAGAATGCGCGAGGCGGCGCTTGCGGTGCCGGCCGTTGGTCTCCGAGAACATGTCATGTCCGACGGCCGCCTGCTCTGCATAGCGCTCCTGCCAGACCATGCTGCTGTCCTCCATGCCCAGGGGATCGATGATCTCCTCCTGCATGATCTCGTGCAGGGGCTTGCCCCTGAGATGCTCAACGATCCGCTGCAGGTACATGTATCCGTCCGCCGAGTAACGGTAGCGTGAACCCGGCTCGAACAGCACGGGCAGCGGCGTGCGCGGTCCGCCATGAGGCAAACCCGAGGAGTGGCTCAGGACCTGCCGGGCTGTGATGCGCCGGAACCAATCCGACCGGAATCCTTCCAGGTCCAGGCTGTGGCGGATGTACTGTTTCTCGATGGTCTCCGGGGGGGCATATTCTATGAGAGGCGTATCCAGGTCCAGCTCACCGGCCTCCACCATCTGCATGACCAGGTAGGCGAAGAATGGCTTGGTGAGAGAGGCGGCCTCGAACACGGTGTGCTCATCCACTGGGCTCCCGGTTTGGGTGTTTTTGATGCCAAAACCCTTGTGCCAGAGGACCCGGCCTTCACGGATCAGGGCGACCTGGAGCCCCGGGATGCCCGCTTCCCGCATGAGCTCAGGGATGCGGGCCTCCAGTTCTGGAGTCAGCTTCGAGGGAAGCCCCATCCTTAAGGAGTCCGCCCCCTGTGTATCTTCCCGAGGCTCACATCCAGCCAGCAGAACAGGCAGACAGGCCATGAGCAGCCAAACGATCGTTTTGTTCCCCAGTGAAATCTGCATAGACAATCTCCCTGAATATATACGCAATCCCGCAGGCCGGGTTCTCTGTCGTGCCCAATCCGAAAGAATCTTTTTCCAAAATTCTACCCCTTTACACCCAGGTGGCTTCCTTATCAGCATGCAGGCCTGTCTTTGTGAATGGTTTTGGTAATCCTCACCTAAGGTTGGGATAATTTTCGAAATCTGGAACATATCGCTTGACAAAATGCCTGGTTTGTTCCAGATTATGGAAGTAATTGGTTGAGAGGAAGAGCATGAAACTTTTATCCCGGTCCGAAGAAATGGTGCTGCTGGCGGTCTGGAAGCTCCAGGATAAGGCCTACTGTGTGCCCATCAGGAACGAACTCATACAGACTACAGGCAAGAACTGGTCGTTCGGCTCTACCTATGACCCCTTGGAAAGGTTGGAGCGGAAGAAGCTGTTGGAATCCAGCCTGACCGAACCCACCAGAGAGAGGGGAGGACGCAGCAAGCGCGTCTACCGGCTCACCAAGGACGGCAAGAAGGCCCTCATGGAGCTGAAGAGGATCCAGGAGATCCTCTGGCATGGGGCATTGGACCTCAAGCCTTGAGTCCCGAGGAATAATGACATCGAATCCCCGGCTGCAAAAGCGCCTGAAATTCGCTGAGTGGATCCTCAGATCCATCCATACCGATCATGGGGAGTACACTCACCTGGGTGATTTCAGCGAGGTGTTTTCGTGTATCCAGACAGAGCGCGGCCCGGTGGCGGCCCTTTACTGGTACTGGTTCCAGGTGGTCCGCTCCCTCCCGGGTTTTGCCACGAACCGAATTTATTGGAGCGTCACAATGTTTAGAAACTACT
>JBGUED010000515.1:0-2163 GCA_041821525.1 Candidatus Aminicenantaceae bacterium
GGTAGTGATCAAAGGCATCAGGATCCCAGGCCGTGAAAAAATGGGACACAAATTTTCCGGTCCAGGCAGCGCTGCGCTGCTCATAGAAGAACTGTTCCTCTCCCACATAACCGACCCGATCCTTGATCTGGATATCATGCCGGTCGTGCTTGAGCCCGAATGCTTCCACCCAGCCCGAATCCGCCCGGATCAGGTTCATGATCAGCTTGATGGTGGTGGTCTTTCCAGCCCCGTTGGGTCCGATGAGGCCGGTCACATAACCCTTGGGAACCTCCAGGTCAATATGATCCAGGACGAATTCCGCGTAGGCTTTGTTGAGTTGATGCAGTCGCAATACGGATTCCATGGTTTTCTCCTTGTATGCTCACATGAAACACAGAAATACAATCAGGAATAACAGGGTCATAACGATCAACACCTTTGTCTCGACGATCCCTTTGATCTTATTCATCTGTCCTCTCCCAGCTTGTTTATGATGTCCACCAGGTCGGATGGTTCGAGCCCGAACCGCTTCCCGGTATTCAGAAGCTTGCGTATCTCGTTCCGGGCTTCTGAAAGTTTCTCCCGGCGCAATTTGTCGCGATTGATGTCGGCCACAAAAGAGCCCAGGCCCGAACGGGTTAAAATATAGCCCTCGTTCTCCAGGTCGGCATAGGCCCGCTTGATGGTGATCTCACTGATCTTCAGTTCCCTGGACATCTCACGGATGGAGGGGAGCCTGTCCTCTGGTTTCAAGGTGCCGTCGGCGATGGCATCCTTGATCTGGTCCGTGACCTGTTTGTACATCGGGTCTGGATTCAGCGGCGAAATTACGATAAACATCTCGTTTCGGCCTCCAGTGAGTATATTAGATATACACAGTATACGAGGCAAGCACGCCGCTGTCAAGTTTTTTTGAAAAAAAACTGAAATGAGGGGCCCGATTACGGCATCGGGAGCTTTTGCCTTATCGGTAGCGGTCCAGCGGCCAGTGTGCCGGCTGAACCCTGGGTGAGGAACAGCCCGGCCAGCCTTGGCCCTCCGCTAGGGGACGTTCCCCAAGGTACCACCCTAACCTCATTCCGGCACAATCGATATGCCTATGGTGGCGCAGGGTGGCTCCGTGGAGGACGTCCCCCAGATATGGCTTTACTCTTGGGGAGATTTCTGGTAATTTAGTCTCCCTCCACAAGCCAGGCTGCGGAGAGGTGTCCGAGTGGTTGAAGGAGCACGCTTGGAAAGCGTGTGTGCGGGTTCCCCGTACCATGGGTTCGAATCCCATCCTCTCCGCCACCTTTTTTCTAATCATCCGTCGAAATCTTTGATCTTGGGGTATTTCTTGAAGAACTCGCGCGTGGTTAGACCGACGGTGCCGCTCATCAAAGCCAGTCCGACCAGATTGGGAAAGGCCATCAGCGCGTTGGCGATGTCTCCGATGTAAAAGGCCAGCTTGATTGAGATGACGGAACCAGTGAAGATCAGGGCCACGAAGATCACACGATAGGGATATGTGATCCGGATGCCGAACAGGAATCTCATGCACTGCTCGCCGTAATAGTACCAGCCGATCAAGGTGGAGTAACCGAAGAGCAGTGAGGAAAAAGCGACAACCAGCCCGCCTACGATCGGCACAGATTTCGAAAAGGAGGCGGCTGTCATGGCAGTCCCGTCCAGCCCGCTCTGCCACATGCCGGTCGACAGGTTGATGAGGGCCGTTATGGTGCAGACTACGATGGTGTCGATAAACACCTCGCCCACACCGATCATGCCCTGGTGAACCGGAGAGGGTGTCTGCGCGGCCGCATGGGCGATGGGTGCGCTTCCCAGGCCGGCCTCGTTGGTGAGCAGGCCGCGGCGGAAGCCGTGCTGGATGGACATTTTAACCCCCGCCCCCAGGAAGCCTCCGGCCGCGGCGGTCGGAGAAAAGGCCTGCTGGAAAATGAGCAGGAAGACCCTCGGGATCTCGGTGATGTGGGCGAAGATCACGATGAATCCGAAGATGAAGTAGATGAGAATCATGATGGGGACCAGGCGCTCGGCCACGGCGCCGATGCGCTTGATCCCGCCCACCAGGATGACCCCGAGGAGGACCATCAGGACGGCTCCGACGACGGTCCTCAACCCCAGGGACAGCTCGCCGCTGGCCTGCGCATCGGCTCCACCACCGAGCACGAGCAGCGACTG
>JBGUED010000516.1:0-2149 GCA_041821525.1 Candidatus Aminicenantaceae bacterium
CTACACTTCATTAATTTTCTGTTTGCTGCCGCAGTAATCTACACTCCCAGATCAATCCCGCTGTTGATTAACGTATGCGAGATTTTTAAACAGAAAAAATACGCCTGGTTTGTTTAGGGCTGATCTCAATCCTTAAACAAACCAGGCAGTATGTTTCTTCTATTTCTTCTTTTTCTTTTTGGAGCTGGTGGACTTGGAGCTGGAGCTTTTACTGGCGGATGAGCCTTTGTTTGCGGAGGAGGATCTGGATTTTGAGGCGGAGCTGACTGAGCTGGAGGACGAGCGTTCAGGAGGATCTGAGCTTTTCGCGGCTGATTTCGATGGAGATCTGTCCCGACTGGGAGTGCTGACGGATACGGATCTGTTCTCTGAAGTGGCCTCTCGGGACGAGCGTGAGGGAGGTTTCTTCTCAGCCGGGGCCGATCTTTCGGTGGTGCGGACCGGCGCTGATCGACTCTTGCTGGTCTCGATCCTGCGGGGCGTGGCCTTCTTGGTCGCTTTGGTTTCCGAGTTGCGGGAACCGTTCGCGTCTGAGGTGCTGCTCTTGATCCGGGAACCTGAGCGGCTCGCCGACGGTTCGTCCGGAACGCGCAGCATGACCTTGTCTTTTTCCAGCTTCTGGACCGTCATCCGTTGGGCGGAAGGCTCGGGCCGTGGGGGGCTGCTGGACATTCGAACGCGAGTCGTCTTGGCGGATAGGGATTCCTTGCTGATGGACACGCGTGCGATATCCTTGGAGGACAGCTGGTTCTTGGCCACCACGGTCATGGCCGCGGAGGTCGACGGGCTGTAGGGCTCGCTGTAGTGGGCATAGAAGTGGTTGTTGATGATCACTGCCGGACGGCCGTAGTAGGTCAAGGGCGCCCAGCCGCAGTAGTCCACTCCCACATACCAGCTCACCCAACCCGGACCCCACCGGGTAGTCGGGATCCAGTACCATCCGAGATCCAGCCGCCAGTGCCAGCGCCCGTAGTGGCAGGTCACCCAGCCCCAGGGTTCGTAGGGGACCCAGGTCCAACCGCTGACGGGATACCACACCCAGCGGCCGTGATGGAAGGGCCTCCAGCCCACACTCAGGTCGCCGGGGATCCAGACATGCCCATAGGGAGAGACGGTGTCCCAGCGGCCATAGCTTGCCAGTTCATATTCAAAATCTCCCAGCTCATCGGGCAGATAATAATTGGCCAGACGCCTGTCGAGGAGGTCTTCCCGATTTTCGCTCCAGAGATCGAAGCTGTCGATTGCGGCCAGGGTAAACGGTGCCGGATTCGAGGTGAACTGCCCCTGGACCGCCTTCAGGCGCTGGCCGCTTTTTATAAGGGACGAGCGTCCGTCACCGGCGGCCTCCAGCATGCCGCTGAAGACATAGATCTCAGTCTCGCGATTTTCCCGGACATCAATACGGTAAAGGCCGCGATCCAGGATATAGAGGGACACGTCCGAGGTGTGGATCTCTATGGGTTTGTGCTCGTCAAGCTTCCGGACACTGAAATAGGAGTTTCCGTCCCAGAGCCGCAGCCGGGTGATCCCGCTGCTCCTGTGGGGAAGGTCGAGAATGTCCAGCTTGGTCCGGCGGTCCAGCCGGAGGTAGGTCCCGATGCCCAGGTAGATCTCGGCCCTGCCGTCGGTCGTGCCGACGCGGTCGCCTTGCGCTATAGGCATGTTGACGATCCCGGATTCGTATCCCAGATCGGTCGCCCTCTGGACATAAGTGTCCCCGGTTATGTAATTCAACCTGGCGAAGGTCTGGTCGACATAGTCCGCTTCGCCTGCGTGGACGACGGAGAAGATCAGGGGCACGCATATCAGAAAACCTGCGATTCTTTTCATCTTTTCTCTCCTGTCGTTTTGATTTACAACTTATACCTATGCAATCGCCGTGCCAAGCGCGGTTTCCCCTGGGAATGCGGGAATGAGGTGCGGATTTGTGTCCTGATTTGGTGACGGCTGTCCTGGGGGACGTTCCCCTAGGGGGACGTTCCCCAGTGCTTCAGCATGGGCTTGAGCTCCTGCTCGAGCTGTGGGGACGCTTCGGCCCGGATGTCCGGCTGAGGTCCGGTGCCGCTGAGCTGCAGCAGGACCTCGTGGCTTCCCTGGGAGAGGGCGGTCAGATCATACCCTCCTTCCAGCGCGATCAGGAGGCGGTCCT
>JBGUED010000517.1:0-2138 GCA_041821525.1 Candidatus Aminicenantaceae bacterium
CAGGGTGATGCCCAGGAAAAAGCCGACCGCCTCACGAGAGATAACGCTCCAGCTGAGCTGGAGGAAGGCCTTCCTTCCGGCCCTGGTTATTGTCGGAGTTGTTGTGGCCGCACTCATTCTCTGGCGGCTGTGGCCCCGCAGCGCTCCGGTCCAACATTCCATCGCCGTGATAAGCTTCGAGAACCAGACCGGAGACGCCGCCAACGATAATCTTCGCAAGATCATCCCCAACCTGCTGATCACCAGTCTCGAGCAGTCCGGACATTTCCAGGTCACGACCTGGTCGCGTTTGCAGGATCTCCTCAAACAGCTGGGAAAGGATGAAGTCGAATTCATAGACCCGGATCTGGGATTCGAGCTCTGCCGGCTGGACGATATCGATGCCATCGTGATCGGGAGCGTGGGAAAGGCCGGGGACATGTATGCCACCGAAGTACAGGTGCTCGATGTTGAGACCAAGGAACTCTTCAAGAGTGCCAATGCCCGGGGGATGGGGCTGGAGAGCATCCTGGGAAGCCAGATCGACCAGCTGAGCAAGGATATCTTACAGGGGCTCGGCATATCCCGGCGCATCAGCGAGGCCAAACTGGGGCGTGTTTCGGATGTCACTACGGATTCGCTTGAGGCCTATGATCTGTTTTTACATGGAAAGGAGGCCTTCCTCAAATTCAATTATCCTGAGGCTAGAACTGTGCTGGAAAAAGCGGTCGAACTCGACACCACGTTCGCCATAGCCCACCTCTGGCTGGGGTTTAGCTATAATGCCCTCGCCATGCGGGAGTCCCGTCAGGAAGCCTATACCCAGGCGTTCAAACACCAGGACAGGGCGACGGAACAGGACAGGCTCTTGATCCAGTATCAGTACGCTGTCTATGAGGAAGAGGATGAGGAAAAGGGGTATGAGATCCTCCTCGAGATGAGAGATAAATATCCTGCGAGCGGCGCGGCGCATTCGCTTTTGGGTTCCTACTACGAAGGGAAAGCGATGTGGGACAAGGCCATAGAGGAATATCTGATCCTCGTGGAGCTGGAGGGTACCTCAACCGGCTTTGCCACCAATAACCTGGGTTATCTCTATCTGAGGATCGGAGAGAAAGACAAGGCCCTGAACATGTTCAACAGATACGCCTCCAATCTCCCCGATGATGCCAATCCATGGGACTCGATCGCAGAGACGTATTTTCATATGGGGAGACTCCAGGATGCGATCTCGAACTATCGGGCCGCCCTGGAGATAAGACCGGATTTTGGCTCAGGGATTCCCCTCGGCTATATATATGCCCTTAAGGAAGATTATACCGAAGCCATGTCTTGGATCGAGCGTTTTATCGACACCGCACAATCCCCTGGCATAGCAATATTCGGCTATGCCTGGAAAGCCTTCTACTGCTCCCTCCTGGGAAGATACAGCGAGGCATACGACATCATGGAGGAGACCTTCCTCAAGAGTGATTCCTCCGGTGGGGAGAGCCCCGTATTCGAACTGCACTGGGTGAAGGGCTGGCTGGCCTATGAGAGTGGGGACCTGGATCTGGCCCGCAGCTATTTCACCACCTATGCGGAGTTCATGCGGCGGAGGAATCCCAACCTGCAGGTTTTCTATTCGGCCTCGCTGTCTTTACGCCTGGGCCTGATTGACCTGAAAGCAGGCGAGGCAGCCTCGGCACGCAGGAGGCTTGGAGAATTGAATGGTTTGTTCCCTGAAATGCAGGAGGCGGTCGGTCCCATTACAGAGGGGAGGGTGACACATGCCAGGGACAGGTTCGAGGCGGAATTACTTCTGGAAGAGGACCAGCCTCATAGAGCCCTGGAAATTTGCATGAATACCGCTCCCCTCACCATCCCGCTTATGTCGAACGAGGACGCCCTTGCAGTATACAACCTGCCCTCTGAGCGGGACACCTTGGCTCGTGCCTTTGTGAAGCTGGGGGATATGGACAAAGCCATCCAGGAATACGAAAAGCTCATCACCTTCGACCCTGACAGCCAGGAACGCCGGCTGGTCCATCCCCGGTTCCATTACCGGCTGGCCAAGCTGTATGAGCAAACCGGGCAAAAAAATAAAGCCCTGCTGCACTACAGGAAATTCCTCGACCTCTGGAAGGATGCCGATCCCGGCCAATCAGAAGTCGAGGATG
>JBGUED010000518.1:0-2133 GCA_041821525.1 Candidatus Aminicenantaceae bacterium
CTTGGACAGGCCCCACTTGCGAGCCCGGCTGATCACGATGAAGGGCAGGTAGTGATCCGGACCCAGCAGGGTATGCAGGAATCCGATGCTGGCGGCAGTGCCGGCGATCACCAGGATCTCATTATTCATGCAGTCACCTCAGAAAAAATGGTGGACGGTAGGGGACTCGAACCCCCGACCTCAGCAGTGCGAACGCTGCGCTCTCCCAACTGAGCTAACCGCCCACCCGTGACCTTTGGGGTCGGACTAAAGAATGTACCATTTTTGAAGGATTTTTTCCAGTCCCGGAGAGCTTCATGGAGAGCTTCAGAAGCGGGCGATGAGGCCGAGGGTGGCATTCAGACTCCCGATTTTGTAGGGGTCATCGAACACAACCATATAGCGCACATCCGCCCGGAGGCCGAAGTATGAGTACACCAGGGCATTGACGCCGATACCACCCTGGACCAGGATGTCGAGCCGGTCGTTCTCCGAAGGGGCCAGCATGATGACCTCATAACCCTTCGTGGTTGTGTAGGTTTCGTCCATAGCCGGGATCCGGTTGATACCGGTTCCCAAGAGCAGATAGGGAGATATCCGTCCCTTGAGCGGCTCCAGCAGGACATTCAGCGAGATGCTCAGATGCTTGGGGGTCTGAATCGTAAGGGTGTCCCCGTCCGAAGGATCGGCCAGAGTGACCTCGGTCCTCCCGGTCAGACGCATGTCATATTCGAGCCCCAACCAGCGTGTAATAAAATAGGCGAAGGATCCCCCAAAATTGCTCGGTGAATGGACGGGCATGACAGGAAAATTGTTGTATCCTGCCTGAAAGTCGTCCACAGAGCCGTACTCCAGGTGGTGGTTAATGCCGTAGGAGAACGAGAACTGCACCGTCCCGGATTGGGCCTGCAGCGAGGCCGCCGTGGTGATCAGTACAAAACATATCAGGACTGTCTTTTTCATGAGTCTGCCTTTACCTGCGAAGCAGATTTTTCTTGGCCTGGCACACATCGCGAATCATTCCCACCGAGGACGGAGTTGCATGGAACTCGATGTTCACGGGGCTGATCTCTGAGGCCGTGAACTCCACGGTGGTCTTGACGGGGATCGTGCCCAGGTCCCGGAGTGGATAACGCTCGAGCGGGCGCATGAGGTCGCAGTTGGGGACACGGCCGTCGGAAGTAAGCCGCAGCACCAGGAGGTCGTCCCCCTGAGGGCCCAGGCGGCTGGTGTTGCCCACCACGGTGACTTCGTCCGCCTCGCTGACAGCCACGACAGCACCCGTTTCCTGGGAGATCTGGCCGTCCACCTCACCAGCCCCAAAGATCTGCATCCAGTCGATGTGCCCGGTCTCCGCGAATTGGATGAGCAGGAGGTCCTTGTCCCCTTCCAGTTCCAGGGTGCCCACAGCCAGGAATTTGTCCTCTCCTCTCTGGATAAGGTGCGTGAGGCAGGCATCCGATTCGCTGACGAACGTTCTCTGGAAGGCGAGGTCCCCATCTTCTCTCAGTTTGAGCAGAAAGAGTTCACGGTCGGATTCCTGCCCCTCCACCGGCTCTCCCTCGGACGATCCTCCGAGCCAGACTTCTCCCTCCGGGGTCAGGACCATGCTGGACGCGAGGTCATAGTCGCGGCCGCACAACTGCTGCCAGATCAGGGCACCCTCCGGATTCAGGCGCAGCACCCAGATACGTGGCGCATCCGGAGGCCCCGGTTCTTCGGCTGGTTCTCCTTCCTGAGGATCTATCTCAGACTGGAATGACGTCGTATATCCGATCACTATAAATCCCCCGTCCGGAGTCTGCTGGACCAAATGGGCTTCTTCCCGCCCTTCGCCTCCGTAGGCCTTCTGCCACACGATCTGTCCCGCTGAGTCGAGCTTCATCACCAGGACATCGCGGCCTCCCATGCCAAACGATGAGGTCGATCCGACGGCAATGTACCCACCATCATCCGTGGGCTCGACCGCCAGAGCCCTTTCTGCAGTTGTCCCATCATCGTTCCCGTAGAACTGCTGCCACTCGATCTGGAATTCGGGGGAAAGTTTTAGGAAGAAGGCACAATTGTAATCATTGATCAGCTCGCCTTCAGGCCAGCTGTTCTCCAAGTAACCAGCTAAGATGTATCCCCCATCCTCTGTGGGCCGCAGCGACC
>JBGUED010000519.1:0-2123 GCA_041821525.1 Candidatus Aminicenantaceae bacterium
TTACGTTGCAGGGTCTGCGGTCTCAGATCCCATTTCAGCCGACGGTATCCAGGACTTACTTCAGAGAGCCTCCATCCAGACTCTCTCTCTATTTTTCAAGGACGAGGACCTGTACTGTTATCTTGAGTACACAGGCAACACACTCGATAGAGACAGAGCCGCCTGGGAGACGGCATTGGCGCAGGCTCTGCGCTCCATCACGCCGGAAACCCCCCGTTCCGATTGGCACGCCATGCGTGAGGTATTCCACACGGACTGACGGTCGCTGTTTTCTGCTTGCCCCTCTTTATATAGTCACATCCTTTGCCGTAATGAACAGGATCAACTCGGGGCCGCGCTGCATTTTGTTGTCAAGGCGTGTAAGCTCATAGATCCCTCCGATGACCACTGTTCCACCGTCTCGCACTTTTGCGATCATTTGTACGGACTGAGTGTTCAGGGGGACATTGCGGCCTGCATTGGGAGATGAGGACAGTGTTTCTTCGGGGATGAGCTCCCAGCGGGGGAAGTTCCGCTGCAGTTCTATATGGAGTTTGACCATGCCAGACTCGATCCTGGCAGTGGTCCTGAGCTCCACGGCAGCATTCACGAATCTGGTGGTTATCGTGAAGTTGGCAATTGTGCTCACAGGAACCTGCATCCCACTAGTAAAGGCCAGTTCTTCATCGCTTTTCCCCATGAGCACCGGTGCAGCTAGGATGCGGAGCAATCCTTTCTCTTCCGACGCTTGGAGCCGTTCGCGCAGGTTTCGTCCCTTGGGGACCTGGGAGACGAACAGGTCGGAAAGGTCACCCTGGGCCGCTTTTTTAACAGTATTGATCGAAGCCAAGAGGAGCGGCCCATCGGCTTCCACGATAAAGGCTTCGAGCACGATCACACGGTTGTCGATCGTGTCTTTCTCTTGAGCGGCCTCCGAAGTCACAGGTGCTAAGGTGGACACGATCAGGACGCTCAAACCCAGAACAGAGATCTTTTTAGCGCTTTTTGCCATGAATAACATATTTCCCTCCTGCTGATAGAATTCAATTTGAATCTATGCATATAGGACAGGATTGTCAATACGACTCAGGTATGCCGGCACGCATTCTATGCTGCTCCCACTGAATTTTGCCTCAGGTGATCCGAACCACAGCAGATTGTGATTTGGTGCGGTTCGTTATATACTGCACACGGCCATCGTGCCAGGCCCTCGACCTCAGAAGGATAAGGAGAACGAAATGCTGCGCTGCAAAACTGTGCTGCTAGCCGGCCTCCTGCTGACCGGCCTGTGGTCCTGTAGTGGACAGGGGATCGGAGGCCCGGAAGACGTCACCATCGCAGTCATACCCAAGGGCACGACACATATCTTCTGGGAATCGGTACATGCGGGGGCCATCAAGGCCTCGCTCGAACTGGGAGTGAACATCCACTGGGTTGGCCCGGAAAAAGAGGACGACCGGCAGCAGCAGATCGCCGTGGTCGACAACCAGGTCCTCAACCAGGTTTCGGGGATTGTCCTGGCTCCGCTTGACGCGCGGGCTCTGCGCCGCCCGGTCCGGGATGCGGTCAGCCGGGACGTGCCGGTCATAATCATCGATTCGGCCCTGGATGACTCGGAAGATGTCTACACCAGCTTCGTCGCCACAGACAACCATGAGGGAGGCAGGATCGCGGGCCAGAAGATGGGAGAGCAGCTCGATGGCAGCGGCAAGGTGGTGCTCCTGCGATACATGGAAGGCTCGGCCAGCACCAACAACCGGGAACAGGGTTTCCTGGACGCTCTGGAAGATTTCCCGGACATCACTGTGGTAAGCGACGAACAGTATGCCGGTGCCACACGGGCGCAGGCCCAGCAGGCCAGCGAAAACCTGCTCATTCGCTTCAAGGATGCTCAGGGCTCCTTGACGATCGATGGAATCTTCTGCCCCAATGCATCCTCCACCTTCGGAATGCTGCAGGCCCTCCGACGCCACCGCCTGACAGGAGAAGTGATTTTCATTGGTTTTGATTCGGACGAACCGTTGGTCAAGGCCCTGGAACAGCAGGAGATCGCAGGCCTGGTGGTCCAGAATCCGTTCCAGATGGGTTACATGGGAGTCAAAACCATTCTCGATCATCTCCAGGGTAGACCGGTTGAAAAGAGG
>JBGUED010000520.1:0-2115 GCA_041821525.1 Candidatus Aminicenantaceae bacterium
GGTTGGGCGGCGGTTGATTCCGGGCGGGACCTGTGCTAAAACCAGGGAGACATCCTCATGAAACGCGCACTCTGTCTCGGGCTCGCCCTGCTGGCCGTGGGGGCCGGGGGATGCCAACGCCTGAACTCCTGGCAAAAGACAACGTTCCTGTATTTCGACACCGTGTGCGAGATCCAGCTCTACTGCAGCGCCTCGACCTATGCCGAGGCCCGCCACTCCCTGGAACGGATATTCGAGGAAACCACTCGCCTGTTTTCCCCAGGCAGCAGTGAGTATTCCGCATCCTGGGTGCGGGAGCTGTTCGCACAGGCTAAGGATGTCTACCTCCGCTCCCAGGGGTGTTTTGATCTTTCCGTGGGGGCCCTTTCCGAACTCTGGGGATTTCATGGAGGAGAGCATCGAGTGCCCGCAGCGGAAGAGATCCAAGTAGCACTCCTGCATGTGGGCATGGATAAGATCCGGATCCTCCCCGACGGGCTGGGGGTTCCTGATGGCATGGGGCTGGACTGGGGAGCAATCGCCAAGGGATTCGGCATCGACCGGGCGGCCCGGGCTCTGATCGAAATGGGCGTGGAGCGGGGATTAATCAATGCCGGCGGCGATCTTTTCTGCTGGGGGGCGAATCCCCGGGGCCGGCCCTGGCAGGTCGGCGTGAAGCATCCCCGGGACGGGGGATACCTGGGAGTGCTCTCACTTTCGGAGCTGGGAGCGGCCACCACCGGAGACTATCAGCGGTTCTTCATCCGGGATGGGATTCGCTTCCATCATGTCTTCGATCCCCGGACCGGCCAGCCGGCGCAGGGCAAACAGAGCGTCACGGTGGTGGGCCCGGAAACAAGCCTGTGTGATGCCCTCTCAACCGCTTTGTTTGTCTCGGAGTCACCGGAGGAGATCCTGCAAAGCTACCCGGACTACGGCGCCTTCCTGGTGGACTCCCAAGGGAAACTCACCTCTCTCGGGAAATCCTATTCGCTCAAGCCCTGGCCCCAGAACGGACCCTGAACCACTTCCGGAGCTGGCCCAGGTTGACACACACCTGGCGGACAAAGATGAGAGCTGGGGCGGCTGTGACCACCGACAGGAGGCTCAGCCCGGCACGGCGGCGCCGGCGTATCAAGAGCGGATAGGGCCGCGAGAAAAAATAGAGAACGCCCAGGCATCCCAGCCACCCGAGAAGGAGCAATGCCCCGCCCAGCCAGGTGTATCGGACTGCGATCCCGGCCGCGGCCAGAAGCCACAGGGCCGGCCACAGGATGAAGCCCGGCTCCAGCAGGAGCCGTAACAGTCCCGGGCGTCTCAGGTTGTATTTGGTACGCCCGACTCCGATATTCCACCGGATAAAGGGCCGCAGGGAAGACTTGGGCTTGTGATAGACTGTGAGCTCAGGGACATACTCGATAAAAAAGCCGCTCCGCTTCAGCCTGCGGGAGATGTCCACGTCCTCGCCGCCATCCTCGAATCCCGGATCGTACCCTCCCACGGCTTCCAGTGCAGGCCTGCGAAAGACGCTGTTGCAGCCGGCTATGAAGTCGATCCCCCCGGGTCCACGCGCAACATTGGCATCGAACCCTATGGACCCTCCGGCGGGATGGCCGATGGCCGCTGCGCATCGTTCAAAATAGCCGGACCCGGGCGGCAGCAAGGCATTCCCTCCGATCCCGCTGATGTTCGGATTCTTGAAGACCCGGTTTATTACCCGCAGCCACTCGGGAGGAATGAGGCAGTCCGCATCGGTGAACGCAACGATCTCGGATTCCGTGGCATGGAGCCCGACATTCCTCTGCCGGCTGAAACCCTTTTCCGAGCGGAGGTAGCGCACCTTGGGATAGCCCCTCACGATCTCCGGCGTGGCGTCCTGCGACGCATCCACCACCGTAATGGAGTGCTTCTCCGGGGGATAATCCAGGCGGAGGAGGGAGTCCAGGCAGGCCGCGATGTTCTTCTCCTCATTCAAGGTGATCACGATGACGGAGACCAGGGCGGGCTTATGATCTTCGAGCAGGGCTCCGGAGGCCTCAGGGCATGACGGCATCGGTCAGATATTCCCACTCCAGGACGCACCCCTCAATGAGCTTGTAATCGTAAACGCAGTCCCGGCAGAATTCGATGGTATCC
>JBGUED010000521.1:0-2094 GCA_041821525.1 Candidatus Aminicenantaceae bacterium
CGCGGCATACTGCGCGCCGACGAAGACAAGGTGCTGCTACTCTTTACGCGCAAAGTCTATCCCGAGGTGGATCCGGGGCCCGAAAATAAGATGACCGAGCGGCTGCGGGAGGCGATCTTTACTGAAAAAGAGGACATCGACCCCCGGACAGTAGTCCTGGTATCGCTGGCCGCCGCCACCGGACTCTTGAAGGTCACATTCGATAAGAAGGAACTCAAGGCGCGCAAGGAAAGGATCGAAAAGGTCGTGAATGGAGACCTTTCAGGCAAGGCCACCAAGGCGGCTATCGAGGCCATGCAGGCGGCCGTGTTCGTGGCCTGCATCATGCCCGCCATCATCGCCACAACCACCACTGCGGCCCACTAAACACCCTAAAGGGGACAAATCCTTAAAGGGAAGGTGCATTTCTTCACTCGACTTAACAGGCCCCCCTCAGTCCCACACTACCTTACGGCTTATAGTGCGCTTTTTGTTCCTAATAACATCGAAATACGGCTTAAAAACTGGCCGTTTAAGCTCTCATCTTATTTCTTTTCAGTAACATTTCATGGTCCGTCCCTAAAATTGGCCCCTCCCCAAAATTGGCCCCAAAATTGGCCGAGATTTTCAAGTAGAGCCCTCGTGTCGTTCCCTCGGCATTGACTTGATATTTCTCAGAACGTATCATTCTCCCATCACTCCATGGGAGGACTCACCATGAAAAATCATCTCAGTATCGCCATCACCTCACTTATGGCAACGCTGCTGCTTTCCGGCCTCATGACCACCTCGGCCTACACAGCGGAGCCGGGAGAAGTACCCGGGCCGGCGTTTAAGGAGGTGCTGGGCCTTAAATCCGTGGGGAGTCCTGTCATCTCCCCGGATGGGAAGTCCATACTCTACACAATACGCCAGGTAGACTGGGAGAAGAACCGCTACGACACGGAAATCTGGCTCTATCGGGACGGCCGGAAATCATTTCAGCTGACCCGCACCCAGGACGGGAGCTCCTCCGGGCCTGCCTGGTCTCCGGACGGGAATTGGATCTCGTTCACGTGCAGCAGGGATAAGGGCCGGCAGATCTACCTGATCAGCCCCGAGGGAGGTGAGGCGTTTAAATTCACCTCCCACAAGGAAGGCGTCAATTCCTACAGCTGGTCTCCGGACGGAAAACACATCGCCTTCACGGCCACGGAGCCGAAGAGCAAAGAAGCGGAGGCGCGGGAGAAACAGTACGGGCGCTTCGAGGTCGAGAACGCGGAATACAGACTGAGCCATCTCTGGAAGATCGCCGTGGACCTGGAGGGAGAGCCGGAGGCCCGGCAGCTCACTTCTGGAGACTCCTTCACAGTGGGACGCTTCCGATGGTCTCCTGACGGGAAGACGATCGCCTTCGATCACCGGCCCGATCCGCTGATCAATTCCTCCTCCGAGACCGACATCTCCCTGCTGGACGTCAGCACTGGAGAGATCACGCCCCTCGTTGCGCAGCCGGGACCGGACAGCGGACCCCTATGGTCGCCCGACGGACGCTGGGTCCTGTTCAACACCAAGATGGGCGACGACCGCTACTTCACAAATTCCGAACTGGCTAGAATCGCCGCCTCAAACGGGGATATCCAGGTCCTGACCGAGCCTTTCGACGAGAACCTCAGCGCGATCACGTGGACCGCCGAGGGCATCTACTGCCTGGCCTCCCAGACCGTGTATCGGCAGCTTTTCCTCCTGGATCCGGAGAGAGGGCGGGTGAAGAAGATCGCCTCCTCGCCAGAGAACATCTACAGCCTGAGCTTTGCAGATGACGGAAAGACTGTGGCGCTCTACGGCATGGACCGCACGAGCCTGACTGAGGTCTACCGGACCAGGATCGACACCTACCGGCCGGAGCGCATCACCGACATGACCGGGCAGGTCAAGGATTGGAGGACGGGGAGACGCGAGGTCGTCCGCTGGAAGAGCAAAGACGGAGCCGAGATCGAGGGCATCCTGTGGAAACCCGAGGGGTATGCGGCGGGCAAGAGGTATCCCCTGCTGGTCATAATCCACGGCGGACCCTCCTCCACCTCACGGCCGGCGCTGGTCTCGGGCGGTGTCTACCCCTACCTGCAGTGGCTT
>JBGUED010000522.1:0-2093 GCA_041821525.1 Candidatus Aminicenantaceae bacterium
CCTTGATCTCCATCGCCGCTGCCGAAGCCGGTAAGGATATCTGGTGCGAAAAACCCATGACACGGACCATCGGCGAGGGGCAAAAGGTCGCAGATGCGGTCCGGCGCAACGGCAGGATATTCCGGATCAACACCTGGTTCCGCTTCCGGAGCGTCTACTACGGCTTCGGTACCCCGGTCAAGCCCATCAAAAAGGCGGTCGAAAGCGGGCTGTTGGGTTGGCCCTTGACAGCGACCGTCAGCGGGATCACCGGCTTTAACTGGAAATTCTACTGGAGCGGGAAGACCCATCTGCCTCCTCAAGCTGTTCCTGCTGAGCTTGATTATGACATGTGGCTGGGCCCAGCCCCCTACAAGCCCTTCCATCCCCACCGGGTCCACGAGACGTTCCGCGGGTACTGGGATTACGATGGGGGAGGCCTGGGAGATATGGGCATGCACTACCTGGATCCGGTCCAGTACCTCCTGGACAAGGACGACACCAGCCCTGTCCGGATTGAGGCCGACTGCCCCCAACAGCATCCCGATGCCTGCAGCAGCTGGCGCCGTATCGAGCTGACCTACGAGGACGGGTGCAAAATCATCCTGGACGGGGAGAACCGGGACCGGAAGGCTCCGTTTCTACAGGGACCCGGAGGGCGTCTGTACCCGGGAATGAGGTCGGACATCCCCGAACTCGAAAAAAAGCTGGCCGCACTTCCCGATCCCGCTCCGCAGATGACGGATTTCCACCAGGCGGTCCGCACCCGCACCCGCTTCGCCCTGAATGAGCAGAATGCACACCGCTCCTGCACGCTGGTAAACCTCGCCAAGATCGCTGTGCGGCTGGGCCGCTCCCTGCGGTTCGATCCGGAAAAGCAGATCTTTCTGGGAGATCCGGAGGCCAACCGTTTGATCCACCAGCCCATGCGGGCACCCTGGCACATGTGAGAAAGAGGAGTCGTGGTGACCAAAAGACATTCATACCGCACCATACAGATGATTTTGATCATATCGGTCATCCTGTCGACGCTCATCAGCCTGCCCGCAGAGGGCAGGGAGGATCGACGCAGCATCGAGAAGAGAGCGGGCGAGATCGTCGCGCGCTTCCCGGCGGACAATGCCCGGGACCGAGCCCTTTGGGCCAAGGAGCTGATCGATCTGGGAGACGAGGGAATCGTGGCGGTGTGCCGCATGCTGGCTTCGCCCGGTGCGAGCGATGATTCCCCGGCCCGATTCGCCCTGCATGGTGTGACCACGGTCGTGAACCAGAGCGGCCTTGACCGCGAGAGGTCCCTCTTCAACAAAGCCCTGCTCCGGGCCCTGGAGCAGGAGCGCGAGAAGGAGGTCCAGGCCTTCCTGATCCGGCAGCTGCAGCTTTCGGCGGGAGACGAGGCTGTAAAGCCTCTCAAGGGCTATCTCAAGGACAACCGTCTGTGCGATCCGGCTGCCCAGGCCCTGCTGGCCATCGCGACTCCCAAGGCCGAGGAGGCCCTGCTCAAATCACTGAAGGACGCCACCGGCCACCGACGGGTCATCCTGGTAAGGGCCCTGGGAGAGATGCGGAGCGAGAAGGCCATCCCCCTGATCCTTCCCTTTGCCATGGGAGAGGAGGCCGGGCTGCGGCAGGTGTCGCTCTTTGCCCTGGCTAACATAGGGGATCCAGCCGCTGAAGCGGCTCTGATCCGCTTCCCCCTGATCGCCCCTCCCTATGACCGCGGGCGGGCTCCCTCGTCCCTGCTGCTTTATGCCCGGAGGCTCGGTGAGGCCGGACATAAGAAGGAGTCTGCCCGGTTCTGTCATCAGCTCTTGAACAACTACACTGCCCCCCAGGAAAGCCAGATAGCCTGCACGGCCCTGACCATCTTGGTTGACACCCTGGGAGAAACGGCCCTGGGCGACCTGCTGCGGGCCATGAACAGCCCGCTCAAGGATGTTCGAGGCCGGGCCCTCGAGCTGTCCCTTACCATGCCGGGGGAGTCCGTGACCACAATCTGGATAAACGAGGCTATGAATAGGGACCTCGAAGTCCTGGCAGAGATCATCGTCATGCTGGGCCAGCGGGGAGACAAAGCTGCCTTTTCCATGGTCCGCGGGCACCTGAGCTCTCCGGAT
>JBGUED010000523.1:0-2073 GCA_041821525.1 Candidatus Aminicenantaceae bacterium
CGGTGATCTACGGGACCCTCAAGCGCTGGAGCCCGGAGGCCTTCCGGGCCACGCTGCAGGGCTTCCTCTTCCCGACCAGCCTGTTTATTCTCATGGGTCACGCCCTGGCCGGGCTCTGGACCGGGCCGGTCCTCCGCATGTATCTCTATTCACTGCCCCTGGTATTGGTCGCGGTCTATCTGGGGGGGAGGATCAACCGGGCCTTTTCCACAGAACGGTTTTCCAAGTGGGTGCACGTCCTGCTGATCGCCCTCGGCTTCCTGCTGCTGGGGGAGATCCTGGCCTGAGATCCGCGGCTTCAGCGGCGGCCGCGGGTCTTGAACCGGAACGTGGTGGGCATCAAAGGATTCCCTTCCTCGTCCTGGAAAGCCAGGGCATTCTCTGAATTCAGGCCCACGGTGTATTCTGTATCCGGCTCCAGCCGGACAGGGATCGTGAAGACGGTCCGCGCCTCATCATAGGATACGTCTCCGGTGATCTTGGGCATGTTGCCGCCCCGCTGCATCACTCCCCACGCCCCGTCCTTCATGGCACGGTCGAAGGTGATCCGGATGAAGCGGAGGCCCGGGTCCACGTCTCGTGCGCCGTCGGCCGGGAGGAGAGACACAATCTTGGGAGCCCGAGACGCCATCTCCCGGGTTTCCTCCTCCCAGCGGGACTTGATGCGGCCAATCCGTTCCTCGGCGTGGGCCGCATAGTCGTCAAAAAGACGCTTGATCTCGGGGAAAAAGGACTCGAGATCGGGATAGGAGTCCCGGTTCGCCTCATACTCTCCCAGCAGCTCAGACAGCCCGGAGATCCAGAAGAAATGATTCTTCTCCTCCCAGGCGATCCGCTTGTCGGCCGCCTCCCTGCCGTTCTTGGCAAGATCCCAGCGCACCACGCTGGCACGCACCAAGGACTCGGACATCATGACCCTCCAGTTGGAGTAGGCCATGCTCCGCATTTCCTCTTCGACCAGGGGGAAGATCGCCTGCCCCGCTTCGAGGAGCTCGTCGGCGTGCCGGTCCACGACAGGATTGGCAAAGGAGTGGCAGAACTCGTGCACCACAGTCCCCAGGACGCGGTCGTTGAACCGGGGCACGCCGCCCTCATCCGTCATCCATACGCCCAGGATGGTGTAGAGGTCCTCCCTGCCGTCCGGATACACGACCTTGGGGCCGTAGCTCCCTCCGCCGTTAAGCAGGCCCAGCACAATGCTGAAACGGGCATCCGGGAGGCTGCCGAAGAATCCATTGAACCAGCCCTCAACCTCGTTCTCATCCATGACGGCCTGCATACGATCTGCCGTGGTTTTATAGAGCTCTTCATGGTCAGCCACGAATCCCTTGAAGTCCGTAACCCGGACAAAATCGCGGGCCTTTTCCAGGAATTCCCGGGCCTCTTCCACCCTCCAGCGCCCCTCCAGGGAAGCCGGACGCGGTTCGAATGCGATCTCCTCCTCCAGGGTATACGGGCCCTTGACGTGAATCGCCATGCTCATCACGGCGTCGAAGCTCACGCCGCGGGTCTCGCGCAGCTCCCGGGCCATCTCCACGACCGCATGCTCCCGGAAGGGACCGAAGCGGGCCTCCACATCGTCCACGTAGGACTGGACCGCGCCGCGGTTGTACTCAGGATTCCCGGCCAGGCGGAAGATGATGCTTAGCAGCTCGATCCGCGGATCTACCCTGACTTCGGGTCCTTCTGATCGACCGGATGGGGCACAGAAGATCGATACACAGGCCAAGATCACAAAAATTCCGATCCGGCTGCTCATCGTGCGCATGGGCTCTGACGTCATGGCCGAACCTCCTTTTTTGACAGTCTATACTACTAAACGTGATTCCGGCAAATCGGATTCTGTTCTCGAGAAGATTTCCGCATGCAGGGCACACACCGCCCGTTTGGCGTGCTCAGCCCTGATGAAAAAATAGGAGTGGGCTTGCGCTGGATACAACTCCCACTCTTTTTTTCGGAGATTTCCGAGTGATGCATCGATCATCCGTATTCCATTTCTGCATTTCCCTCTCCTTTATCCGCGTGTGATCAAATCATACTACATCGGCAAGGCACAGCTCCGGGAGGTCACCC
>JBGUED010000524.1:0-2072 GCA_041821525.1 Candidatus Aminicenantaceae bacterium
GGATTGGTTGACTCCGGCGCGACCGGCAACGGGCCGGCCAGACTCAGGGACATCCCGATAGGGATCGATGACCTCTTCGGGGACTGTCTTGCCGTTGATTTTTATGGAAAATCCGTCGCCGGCCCAGTAGGGACGGCGCAAGGCAAGGGTCAGCTCTCTGGGAGACTGCAGAGTCATTTGAATGGTCGCTGAATCGCCTTCCGGGAGATCCGTATTCATTTCCAGGACGACCCCTGCCGCGTCCCATTCTGCTCTGGCTGGTGCATACAAGTTCACCCAGAGTTTGTCACTTGATTCGTAAAAAATCCCATTTCCATGCAGGGCGTGGCTCTCCATCCCTGATCCCACGCAGCAGGTGAAGCTGCGGAACATATCTTGATATTCGTGCTGCACGCCTCTCCCGACCGGTACCATGTAGCATGTCCGGCCGTCTTCCGGATCGATGGAGGCCAGAATATGATTGAAAAGGGCCCTTTCATAAAAATCAGCGTAGTGGGCATCTGGGCGGACTGAGAAGAGCCGCCGGGTCAGCTTGAGCATGTTGTAGACGTTGCAGGTCTCGGCCGTTCGCCCGTCCACACGCTCACTCAGTTTGCCGGGGTCGCCGAAATACTCGTCATGCCCGTGGCCCCCTGTCGCATAGCTGTGGTGCTGTACGACCTGATCCCAGAAATAACCGGCCGCCAGGAGATCACCCACGCTGCCTGTATAGGCATATCGGTCGATTGAGCCGATAAGCTTCGGAACCTGAGTGTTGCCGTGTTTGCCTTCGAGGATGTCCTGATGGCGTTTGAGGGGCTCGATGAAGGAGCGGTGTTCGAACTTGAATGAGAGGTCCAGCCAGCGCGTGTCTCCGGTGTCTGCATAGAGGTCGACCATGATCTCGTTCATGCCGCCAAACTCGGTGTTCAGCATGCGCTGGATCTGGCCGGCATCGAGGGATGCGAGGATGTGTTCCGCCCATTCCGCGAACTTGATCTCGACTTCCAGGGCTGTCTCATTTCCGGTGAAGCGGAAGGCATCCCTCAGGCCGGCATAGGTCTTGTGCAGAGTATACCAGGGCGACCAGAGGCCGTTGAGGTCGAATCCACCGGATTTTATCTCTCCCCGGGACAGCCGCTCGAAGAGTTCCCGGCCGTCGATGCCATCCCGATTGACGATGGCACCCAGGTAGCCATCTCCCCGTTTGTCCTGGACCTCCTTGAATTCGGTGACGATATAGTCGGCCCGCCGCTTGAACTCCTGGTTGTCTGTGGCCGCATACATCAGGCTGATGGCAGAAAGATAATGCCCCGCGATGTGCCCCGTCAGCTGGCGGCTTTCCACGGCGTCCCATCCCCCGTAGCCTTCTGCCTTCGGCTCCAGGCCGGCACGAATACGGTACCCGGCCAGCATGCGATCTGGTTCCAGCTTTAGCAGGTATTCGGCAGTCACATCTTGGGCGCGTTTAAGGGGACCTCCCAACAATGTTACTTTATCCAGGGGGAGTGGCCTTGCCTGGAGGATCTTCTCCTCGAAGGTCTTCACACCGGGATTCTGGCCCTCCGTATAGGCATGGCCATGAAAAATCAGAACTAAAGTCATGAGCACAACATAGGTCGCCCTCAGCGATTTCTTTTTCATCGAGACACCTCCACTGTTGCCGCAGCGGTCTTGGATGGATCGCTCTCGGACGTTGCCCTCAGGATCACGTTTGCTGAGGGAGCGCTTCCATCCGTCTGTGATACATATACTTTGATCGCCTGGGATTCTCCGGACTCCACTGCAGCCAGTCCATTGAGCAGCTGCGCGGTCCACCCCTCTCCCTCAACTGACACAGAAAGCCGGTAAACATCGGAATTGAGGTATGCACGGGCATCAACTGCGTGCAGTGCCGGATCCGTGTCTACAGCCGTGCCCGTGTTGGTCAGCGTGAATGTGACCGGTGTGTGTGGCTGTCTCACCCGATGGTTCGCCTGAGATTCCATGGCAATACCCCGCTCCTGGGGGCCCGAGCCGTCCAGGGACCGGACAGCTAATGTGTAGGAGAGGATCCCTTGCTCATCCTTCCGGGTATCGATCACGTAGAAATG
>JBGUED010000525.1:0-2067 GCA_041821525.1 Candidatus Aminicenantaceae bacterium
CCCTTTGCAGGGCCGCCTTGATGGCGAAACCGCCCAGGTCCGGAGCCGTGAAGCCCTTGAGCGTACCCAGAAAAGCTCCGATCGGAGTACGGGCCGCACCTGCAATAAAGACCTCCCTCAGATCACACATGTATTATTCCTTTCGCATGGATTTTATGATAACGCACACTATTTGTAACACAATCATTTGGGTGTGTAAACTCTATCGCAAATCCCGTCCCAAAGCAGTGGATGCCCTCAAGAAAGGCCGGTGATCTCGCCATCTTCAGTGACATCGATCCGCTCTGCGGAGGGAATCTTGGGGAGGCCCGGCATGGTCATGATGTCCCCGCAATAGACCACCACGAACCCTGCCCCGGAGCTGACCGCAGCATCGGTCACGATCAGGGTGAAACCCTCGGGCCGGCCCAGAAGCTCCGCATCGTCGGAGAGGGAGTACTGGGTTTTGGCTATGCAGACAGGCAGCCCTCCGAAGCCTCTCTTCTCCAGGCGGCGGATCCTGCGCCGGATCTTGCCTTCCATGGCAATGGACGAGGCCCCGTATATTTTTTTGGCCACGGTCTCGATCTTGTCCAGGAGGGACATGTCCGCGGGATAGGTGAACTCGAAGCGATGCTCATCCTCATCCAGTGCCCGCAGCAGCTCCCGGGCCAGCTCCTGGCCGCCCCGGCCTCCTTCGGCCCAAACTCGGCTCTCGGCCACACGGGCACCACTGGCAGCACACAGTTCCTTGACACGAGCGACCTCGAGATCGGTATCGGAAGCGAACCGGTTGACGGCCACCACAAAGGGCACCCCGAACGCCTTGAGGTTGTCCATATGTTTCTGCAGGTTGGCATACCCTTGTTCCAGGGCCTCCAGGTTTTCTTTCCCCAGCTCGTCCCTCTTGATGCCCCCGTGATACTTGAGTGCCCGGACCGTGGCCACCAGCACACAGGCATCAGGCGGCGGAATGTGGTTCGTGCGCACCACAATGTCAAAGAACTTCTCGGCACCCAGGTCAGACCCGAATCCTGTTTCCGTCACCACATAATCTGCCGTCTGCAGGGCCCGCCGCGTGGCGATCACGGAGTTGGTCCCGTGGGCGATGTTGGCAAAGGGACCGCCGTGGATAAAAACCGGCGTCCCCTCCAGCGTCTGTACGAGGTTGGGCTTGACCGCATCCTTGAGCAGGGCTGCCATGGCGCCGTGGGCATTGATCTGCCGGGCTAAGACCGGCTCGTTGCCGGGGGAGTAGCCGATCAGGATGTTGCCCAGCCTCTCCTTGAGGTCCACCAGGTCCCGGGACAGGCACAGAATGGCCATGACCTCGGAGGCGGCAGTGATGTCCACGCCCGTCTCCCGGGCAAGGCCTCGCAGCGGCCCCCCGATCCCCACCACGATCTCTCGCAGGACCCGGTCGTCCATGTCCAGGACCCGTTTCCACGTAACCTGGCGGCTGTCCAGCAAACCACAGGAGCCGTCAAAGTGGAGGCGGTTGTCCACCATGGCGGCCAACAGGTTGTGGGCGGACGTCACCGCATGCATATCCCCGGTAAAATGCAGGTTGATCTCTTCCCGCGGCATAACCTGGGCGTGCCCCCCTCCCGTGGCCCCGCCCTTCATGCCGAACACGGGCCCCAACGAGGGCTCTCGCAGAGCGGCGGCCGCCTTTTTGCCCAAGCTGGCCAGAGCATCGGACAGGCCGATGGATGTCAGGGTTTTGCCCTCTCCGGCCGGGGTCGGGGACATGGCCGTCACCATGATCAGCCGGCCGCGGGCTTCTGGGTCATATGAGTCCTCGAGGTTGAGCTTGGCCTTGTATTTTCCGAACGATTCCAGGGACTCCCCGGGGATACCCAGCTTCGCCGCGATCTCTTCGATGGGCCTCAGAGTGTATGTTTTTGCGATCTCCTGGTCGTCCATTATCCCTCCTAGCCTCTAAGTCTAGCACTAATGTCCGCTGTTGACCACATGCAACAGGATAATGGCGGTTGCTGGGGGGATTGCCTTCTTTTTCGACCGCATGAGGTGGTTGGACATGCACTCATTCGCTGCCACTGGAGTTGTCTTCTATTTGAATCGCAT
>JBGUED010000526.1:0-2066 GCA_041821525.1 Candidatus Aminicenantaceae bacterium
GGCTGGATATACAGATTGAGACCAAAGAACGCTCCGATACGACTTTCAATGTCGTCGCCTGGCTGGAGGGTGCGGACGAGCTCCTCAAGGAAGAGTATGTCCTCATCGGATCCCACCATGACCACCTGGGTGCACGAGAGGGCCGTGTTTACAATGGGGCGGACGACAACGGCTCCGGCACAGTGGCTATGCTCGAGATCGCCCAAGCGCTCGCCATTGCCCGGCCTAAACGTTCCGTAGTCCTGGTATGGCACACGGCCGAGGAAAAAGGCCTGTGGGGGGCTCGCTTTTTTGTGGAAAACAGCCCCATCCCGGTTGATAAAATCAGCGCCCAGGTCAACCTGGACATGATCAGCCGCAACGATCCGACCAGCATCTATTTGATCGGTTCCCGGATCCTGAGCACTGAGCTGGATGCCGCAATCCACCTCGTGAACGACCGGGAAACACATCTGGGATTCGATTACACCTACGAGGACCCCAAACATCCCGACCGCTTCTTTTTCCGCTCGGACCACTATCCCTACATCCAATACGGCATCCCGGCGGTGTGGCTGTTCTGCGGGACCACCGAGGATTATCACCAGGAGACCGACACGGTCTCTCGGGTGGACTTCGAAAAGATGGCCGCGGTCACCCGCCTGGCCTATGGGAGCGTTCTCTACATCGGAAACCTGGCCGAGCTGCTGGCTCTGGATGCGCATACGGAGATTACCTCGAGAGGTCTACACAACACGAAGATCTCGTGGCGTTAATAAAAAGAGTCTAGAGATAGGAAAACCGAATAGATTTTCTGAGGAGGTTTTCTGGCGCTTAGCGCCTGCGGAGCGCAGCAGGATTCATGACCCACAGGACGTTGACGATCTTCCACTTCCCGCCCACCTTGGCCATCTGGAGGAAGTCATAGTAGCGTGAGGATAGGATCTTGACCATGGCCAGGTCCTAGGCGGCGTCTCCTGCGTGGGCACCGTCCATGTAGTCCAGGGCCGCTAAAGTGATGGCCTCTTTGCCGGCTGCATCCTGGGCCTTCATCCCCACTGTCATAAACATGAGCAGGAAGAAAATTACGGCAACAATCAGGGCGATCTTGTTCATTATCCCTTCTCCTCGATCACATCCGGAAATATTTCCATGGCATTACTGATAGTAATTAAGCAATATCCGTGCCAAACCGGCTTTTGCCTATGCTTCTGGGGGAGGATGATCAGGGTTGTGTTCTGGAATGCCCGAGGTGTGACACTCTATGTCCGCATGCGGGCAATCCCTGCGTCACCTCCTCTGACGTGCCGCCCCGCTCCGGAGGTCTCCTTACTCGCCGGTGAAACGAGGCATGGAACTGGTGTTTGCAGCCGGAACGGGGGGACTCATCAGAGGAGCTGCAATTATACTGTAAATACAGCTCCCCTTCTGCTATTATTCAAAGCTGAGCCGAACACAGGCCGGCTTCACTGGGCCTTATGTGTCGAGGTGTCTTAGCGAGCACCACGCATGGTCGGCTCAAGCGCCGGGAATAGAACACAAACAATTAGGGAGATCGGCCATGAAAGTGCTGGGAATCAACGGAAGCCCGCGCAAGCAGGGCAACACCGCTGCCATGATCCGTACGGTGTTCGAAGAACTGGAAAATGAAGGGATAGCGACCGAGCTGTATCAGCTGGGCGGGACAGTCCTGCGCGGCTGCACCGGCTGCCGGACCTGCTTCGAACGCCAAGACGAGAAGTGTGTATTCGGTGACGACGGCATTAACGATGCCATCGCCCGTATGAAAGAGGCCGACGGCTTCATCATCGGATCTCCCACCTATTTCGCCGACCTCACGGCCGAGACCAAGGCCCTGATCGACCGTGCCGGTTACGTGGGCCTTTCCAACGGAGGCATGTTCTACCGGAAAGTGGGAGCTGCCGTAGTGGCCGTGCGGAGGGCGGGCGCCGTCCACGTGTTCGACTCCATCAACCACTTTTTTTTCATCATTTGCCTCACGTTTAATTCAAATGATCGCTCTCGATTGGAGCATTAACCAAATTGAAAATCGAACAGAAAAAGACACTTAGGTCAAAAACTCAACA
>JBGUED010000527.1:0-2054 GCA_041821525.1 Candidatus Aminicenantaceae bacterium
CTGGCTGAAATTCGTCAGGAACTCCTTGGTTGTCTGCCAAAGTTGGGGGCTGAAAAAGCTTCAGCCTTTTGTCAATAACGGTAAGATGCTTCGGGGGGGGCTGGTGATGCTGGGCTTTGAGATGTGCGGCAGGCGGATCTCACGGACAGTCCTACGTGCTGCGGCCGCAGTAGAATTCATCCAGGCCGCCCTCCTCATCCATGACGATATCATCGACCGTGACCCCCTGCGCCGCGGGACTCCCTCGGTACATTATCAATACACACGAAAGGGGAAACGATCCGGCCTCTCAGAACCCGAACACTATGGCGAGGGGATGGGGATCTGTGCCGGGGATATAGGTTTTTTCCTGGCGTTCGAACTCCTCTCTGGTTTGAAGGTCAAGAGCGATATCCGGGACTCTGTGACGGAGATGTGGTCCAAGGAGTTATGTTACGTGGGGCTGGCCCAGATGCAGGATCTGCATCTGGGCACTTCCGGGACCCGCGCCTCGGCGCAGGGAATCCTCGACCTCTATCGCTACAAGACGGCCCGGTATTCTTTTTCGCTCCCCTTGATGACCGGATGGGAACTGGGAGGCGGCAGCCCCGCTATATGCCGCGGCCTGGAGGTGTTCGGAGAGCACATGGGCCTGCTCTTCCAGCTTAAAGACGATGAGTTGGGTCTCTTCGGCAGCCCTTCTGAGCTGGGAAAACCTGTGGGCTCAGACATCCGGGAGAACAAGAAGACCCTGTACAGATGGCACCTGTTCAGGGAAGCCGGTCCTCAGGAAAAGGCGAGGTTGGGCCGGATTTTCGGGTGTGCCGAGGTCGGCCAGAAGATGGTGGAAGAGGTGAGAGGCATGGTGGACCGGCACGAGATCCGGGATAAGGTGCAGGATCAGGTCCGGCAGATCCGCCAGCCTGCGGAGAAGGCTATAGCCGGCCTCAAGATCCAGGAGCGCCATCGCCGCATTCTTTCAGAACTGCTGGAGTTCAATTCCCGGCGAACGAAATGACCTGGAAAGGTTTTATTCGCGCGGGCCTTAGCGTCTGGTGTGTGGGATTTGTGTTCGAAGCGGAGTGATCTTCGCTTCTAAAGGATGACCTCAAGCACGAACATGTGACACTGGTTGCGCGTTTCCTGGACTGGGAGCCCGGGTCCTGTCGGCAGCTCGAGCTTCGCGAGCCCCAGAGAGAAGCGGTAGCCGAACACGAAGCGGGCGTCCGGGCCGTTCACATCCAATCCCAAGCCGAAGATCAGTCCGTAATCCGTGCTCCTCAAACCGGCGATCTCCTGCTCAAAATCGCCCAGATAGGTATTCTTGATTGTGTAGTTGTCGCTGGCTAAAAAAGAGAGATAGGGGCCGGCCACCAGGTGTGTCCCTAACATTTCCTGGTCTCCTTTGATATACCCCTTGAGGAGAACGGGGATCTCGAAATAAGCCAGGTTGAATGTGGCCTTGATAGGATTAATGGGCACGGCATCGAGGGTGATGCTCTGTCTGGATCCTTTCCTAATGTAATAGATCTCGGGCTGGAGATGGAAACGGCGGTTCAGCCTCCACGAGGCCAGGACTCCGAGCGCGAATGTGGTCTTGTTCTCGATGACGGTCGAGTATCCAGAGTTGGAGGGACCTTGCGAATCCCAGTTCCGGGTAATATTCATCGATCCTTTCAGACCGAAACGGACACTGTTTTCTTTGGCATCAAGTTCCAGGCACAGGAACAGCAGTCCCACTGTACATGTTATGATCAGTGCTCTCTTCATTTTCCGATCCTGTGTGAAATAGTCCTCGTTTTTAGGCTATCAAAAAGGGATTCTATTATCAATTGTCAGTGTTTGATTTTCCAGGGGAAGGTGAAGCGGTAGGAACCAGAGGCCACTTCATACAGAATGCGGTCTCCCTCCTTCCGGAGGTATGTCACGCCTTCGCTTTCTGCGGCCGGGACACCGCCCTCCTCAATCCGGTCCTTCTCGGAGCATGGAACGTGCAGGACGGCGCTCGTGTTCGCTGGCACGGTTACCTCCAGTATCATGCCTCCGTCTTCCAATGCCCAGCCGCTCTTGATCAG
>JBGUED010000528.1:0-2010 GCA_041821525.1 Candidatus Aminicenantaceae bacterium
GTAGCGGCGGTCCCGGAGAACCAGGTCGAGGTGGACAGCAAGACGCTGACCGAGATCAGCGCCAGCGCGCGGTTGGGCAACCGGTAGGGCATCCCCCTCATCCGGGGAGCGCCGCGCCCAGAGCCATGGCCAGCTCCTCAGGCCTCTGAGATCCGATCAGTATCCGGCTCTGGTCATTAAGAACGATCTCCACTCCCCTGTTCCCTCGGACATTGAACGCCTTGCCCTTGGGCCCGTAACGGATCCCCCATCCACCATATTCCCTGATTGGGCGATAGACAACGGCCTCACAACTCTGTATATCGGAAAAGGCGATCTTGTGAAACCGGCGGTGGAGAGGGGCGTACCGGTAATAGAGCCCGTCTGCCCGGACCTCCGTCACCAGCCGCAGGGAATAGAATAAATAGGGGAATCCGATCCCGAAAACGACCAGGATCACTCCCATGAGGCTGTCAGGGGCCGGATTGTTACCGAAGGTTTTTTTCAACAGGAGCTGTTGATACGCCCCATACCATGCCCCGCCCGATACCATGAAAACCAGAATCCAGATCCAGGCCTGGCCGAACCGTTGGATCTCTCGAAATGCAGCAGGTGATTCCCCGTTCATGCGTCCTCGCCCCCTCCAGTTTTGGTATTCTCATCCACTTCACAGAACAGACAGGCCGCCAGTTCTGTACAGAGCCCCTCCGGGCTCTCCAGCTTTTCTATGCCCTGCAGCAGGTCTTTGAGCTCGAGGATCTCCTCCATCACGATCAGGCTCACAAGTTGCGAGTTGTCCTGGGTGGTGTTGAGCTCGATGGTCTTGTCTTTCTGCAGTAGGGTTATGGAGATGTCCTCCTTGCGAATCTGATAGATTCTGTCCTCGATGTTCATCTCATGTACATAGAACTCCTCGTTGCGGAAGGCCAACCGGATGCGGGAAGCGATGAACGTGGCTATGTGCACGGAGGGAAAATTCAGGGAGATGTGGCAGCCTTTCTCTTCGCTCTTGACGGACAGTCGGCTGCGCAGGCCGGAACCGCCCTCGAAGCTCTTGATCAGGATGGGAGGTGCGATGACGCTGGCGATCAGGAGTGTGAGGATTGCCACCCCGAACACGTCCTGGCCGATAGCCCCTGCCGATAGCCCGACGCCAGCCACGATCAAGGTCACCTCCCCCCGTGGCAGCATCCCAGCCCCGATGCGGAAGGCTCCCCGCAGGTTGAATCCCATAAGCAGGGCCGGCGCTCCACATCCCACGATCTTTCCGACCACTGCAAAGGCGGAAAACAGAAGCCCGAAAAGGAATACACCTTTGAGGGCGGAAAAATCCACCATCATGCCCATCACACAGAAGAAGACCGGAACTAAGAACTGGTATAGGCCGTGCAGGCGTTCGCGCAGTTCGTGCGCCAGGTCGGTCTGGGACAGGGACAATCCCATGACATAGGCTCCGATGATCATGGCCAGCCCGGCCATTTCCGCCAGCCCGGCCAGGAAGAGGGCCAGGCCCAGCGACACGCCGGCAATGGCATCGTTGGAGCGGAACCATTTCAGTCCCTTGGAGATGCGCTTGGCAAAGATGATTCCCAGCACCGTGCACACAATCCAGAACCCAAAAGCTTTCAGGGCGATGATACCTATCCGTCCCCAATCGACCTCCGCCCCGACGGCTCCCAGCTTCGAGATCCCGACAACGACGGCCAGCAGAACGATCCCCAGCACGTCGTCCAGGACCGCCCCGGCCAGGATGGTCACACCCTCGGGCGAGGACATCTTGCGCTTCTCGCTCAGGATGCGGGCCGTGATCCCCACGGATGTGGCCGTAGACAGGGTCCCCAAAAAAAGCGCCGTGGGAGAGAGAAACGAATCCACTCCGGGGAGAAACGCCACCGCGGCCAAGTCGCCCAGACAGAAAGAGAGGACGACTCCTCCGATTCCCACCACCGTGCCCATAACCGAGTAGCGGAGGAACGTGGGCAGGTCCGTCTCCAGACCTGCCGAGAACAGCAGGACGATGGACGCGATCAC